>DATLTL010000169.1:0-2211 GCA_035533635.1 Nitrososphaerales archaeon | reverse complement strand
TTGACAGCTAATTATGATTTCTAAATTGAAGGAATCAGATTTGATTCAACGACCAAGCTGTGCTTTGAGAGATTTTACGAGCTCTGGCACGATGAGATAAAGGTCTCCCACAGCTCCATAGTCACACTCTTGGAATATCGGGGCGTTCTTGTCCATGTTTATTGCAGCGACCACTTTTGAATCTCGCATACCGGTCAAGTGCTGTATCTGCCCGGAGATACCAACTGCGACGTACAGTTTGGGTTTCACAGTGGTACCCGTCAAACCGACCTGCCTCTCCTCAGGAAGCCATTCAAGATCGGATGTCAGAGGCCTAGAAGCACCTAGGACTCCGTTCAGTAACTGTATCAAATCATCAAGCAGGGAGAGATCCTCCTTTTTCTTGAAGCCCCTTCCAGCAGAGACAATGATTTCTGCATCTTTGAGACTTACTTGCCCTTTCGGCTTTTTCTTCTTCCCCAACATGGTTATTCGGTTGGGTTTTGGCTGAAACTCTACAGGTGTAGCGCTAGGTGTGGAAGTGCCAGAAGCACGGCCGTAAGCTCTAGGAGGAATTGTGACCACTGCAACATCTTTGGATGCTACCTTTGCGATTGAATTGCCTCCCCAGACGAGTCTTTCTGCGGTGGAATCTCTGCCATGAAGTTCAAGCTTCAAAGCATCAGAAATGCACGCAATCTTGAGACGCGTCGCGAGTGTGGCGGCCACGTTTTTTCCACGCTTTGTCGAGCCAATGAGTACAAGATCGGGGCTCGCTTGTGAATAGACAGCTTCAAGCGCATCTACAACTGGGCCAGTAAGAAGATCTTTGAGGGAATCATTCGAGATTTGAAAGATCCGTGTGACACCGGAAACGGAAACTTTCCTTGTAACTTCCGACAGATCGCCAATACCCAGGATTGCTACAGATGACTCTTTTCCAAGTTTCGTCGCGAGTGTGATTAGCTCTAGTGAAACCTCTGCGTCTTCGGAATATATCAGAACGCCTGCCATGGTTTACTTCACCACGCCCTCGCGAACCAAAGCTTCGGCAAGTTGTTTTGCCACGTCATCTGGCTTTCCCTCGAAGACGATCTTCTTTCTGGCAGACTCTGGTACGGAGAAGGATAGCATATTAGTTTTGGATCCTGCGTTGCCGACAGTCGATGGGTTAACACCAAGTGCTTGCGCGTTCCACTCCATGGTATCCTTCTTTCCAGCGCTCATGATTTGAATCAGGGTCGGAAACCTAGGTTGATTGATTTCCCGAGAAACGGCAACCAAAGCCGGGAGCTCGCATTCCAAAGTCTCAAGCCCTTCTTCAAGTGCTACATCTCCGGTGATCATGTTTCCTGATAGTGTGATTTTCGAGGCGTATGAAATCAAAGGAAGATTCAGATATTCCGCAAGACTTGGCCCCACAATCCCAGAGAAAGAGTCTGTAGTTCCTGTCGCAGTAATGATTAGGTCAAATTTCCCGATTTTCTTGACGGCTTCTGACAAGACAAATGCGGTACTTATTGCGTCACCATCTTGAAACAAAGGATCGATGACAAGTCTAGCTCTGTCGCAACCCATTGCTAGGGCTTCCTTGGCGCTCTTTTTTGCATCGCTTGAACCAACGCAAAGTGCCGTTACGCTTCCGCCATTTTTCTCTTTGAGCCGCACGGCCTCTTCAATAGCGTTCTTGTCATCGTCGCTGATCTTGGTCCTCGCGCCCTCAAGAATGATCCTATTGTTAGCACGATCTATCTTTATCTCTGTCTCGTCTATGACTTGCTTGAAGCAAACGATGATCTCAGGCACGATTTTTCCCCGGATTTCTTTCTAACTTCTTCCTAAATCTTTGATATTTCACGCTTTTGCGTTATTGTTCAAAATCAGGAGTAAGCTTCGAATTCGGGGCCAAGCAGTTTCAAAGCTATTTTCTGTTCCAGTATCTGGTCAGTTCCTTCGTAAATTCTGCAAACCCGAGTATCAACGAGATGCCTCGCAGGCCTATTCTCAAGCGAGTAACCATTGGCGCCAAATACCTGGACAGCTCTGTCTGCGGCCCTGAATGATGCGTTAGCTGCATAATACTTGGCAGTAGCGATCCACCAATCGGCTTCATTTCGAAGGTCGATATTCTCTGGATTCGCGTCGTACCTGGATTTCAACATAGCCGCTTTGTAAGTCAAGAGCCTGGCAGATTCGAGTTCAACTGCGATCTTCGCGAGCTCCCTCTGGACA
>DATLTL010000168.1:0-10326 GCA_035533635.1 Nitrososphaerales archaeon | reverse complement strand
GGCGCCTGAGTAATCGCGATCAAACATGTCGATCCGAATACAATGCCAGTCACGGTAGCTTTGCCTTGCTTTCTTACGATTGGCGCAGACATGGATACGCCTTGGTCGATTTGTTTTGCCTCCCTCAGCGACCCAACGTAGTTTTCCACTTCAGATTTAGATGGCAAATTCAATTCATGATCTGAAATGGAATGAACTGTCAAAGGAATCACTTCTGGACTACGCAATTTTGAATAAATGTCAGCGGGCAGGTTACTGGATCCAACTGGATAAAAAGGTCCAGGATGGATTCCAGGGACAACCAATAACACACTCTTTCCATCGGAATTCTCGCCAATCTTTATCATGCCAGTGCTTACGCCGATTGGTTTGCTTACCTTATCGAGGACATTCTCCATTTTCGTTGCATCTTCCAGAATCCAGGCGTTCAAGAACGACTGGAATAATTGCAGGGGTTTCTGGCCTCCTATCGACTCGGTATTGTTGATGCTTCGAAGATAGAGTTCAACTGCGCTAACGTAGACAAACCCAATGAGAACTGCCGAGATAATAGGAAGAGGATTTTTGGTGAACACGGTCGGATAAAACATGATTGGGATCGCGAGAAACAATGGCTGGACTAGTGATAGAGGAAGACCCTGAACAGTATTTCCGTAGAAAACAGAGCCAAAGATCAGAGCTCGGAACGAGATCGCAAAAAACATGCCCACTATCATTAGGGCAGCAAATCTAGTTTCGCTTTGAGTTGCGAGAAATACAAGCAGAGCTACAACTGCAACGGCGAACCACAGCGCATTACTCATGATCGATATTGCAATGAGTCTTCTGTACGTTCCCACGCTGCTTTGTCGCTTCAGAAGCTGACGATCTATGCCCACCGTTAGTAGTAAGGTCAGTTCAGCCAAAATTGCATAAACCAGGAGAGAGGTAATATCTCCCCCAAGAACTGATCTGGCAATCAACTCGACAAGCAGGGTAGGGATGCTCGCGAAAACGATGCTCTTTCGCATTGAAGGGAGGCGAAACAGGCGGCGGTACCGCCTAGCGAGGTTGTCAGAAGAATCTTTTTCTTGGTCTGTCAATTTGCCGATAACTCGACTTTATCAATCCTAACGAAGATTGGACTGAAGTCTATGAACAGATCTATTAAAAAAAGCGTGGAAAACGTGCTAGCCAGTTGCGATTACAAATCGCAACAATACTGATACGATGACCAGTCCTACAGCTAGGCCCACGACAATTTCGGGTCGAATCTTTATCCCCGAAGTTTCATCCTCGAAGAACCTCAACAATCCAGCGCTGGACGCTGGCATTGGTGCCTTGTTCTTGTCTTTGCCGCTACTCATCGCATTAAGCTTCCGTGGTTGTGAGAAATGTGAATCTTTGGAATAAATGCATTGTGTTTTTTGGATATCATGCGCTCTCAACCTGCTTTGCCTTTGCTCTTCCCACGAGCTTTTGTGAGACTGATTCTCCCGCATATTCCATTGCAAGCGATTGCTGGCTCTGGAGCCCTTTCGACAGAAGATAAATTACAAAGTCACCGTCTTCTCTTCTCAGGATTCCATAATGAATCCCCACCCCTTTGACTAGTCTATCTACAAACATCCTAGTGAAAATGACCCGATGCACAATGCTGTCACCATATCTTCTGAGAGTGACTATCGTGGTCTTGCAAGCCCTAGAGAGTTCGACTAGGGCGTTAGTGACTTCAATGGTGTTTGTAAGACCTTCCAATCCCTTCGAACAAACACATCTTACGAAAGAATTTTCCCTGAATGGAAGAGAAGTTATGGAAGCGATCAAAAGTTCCCCCGAAAATCCTTCAGATTTTCTGGTCGTAAGCGCTATCACGGACTTGTTTATGGCAACTGACTCCAGGTTGTGTACTATCAACGATGATTCGAGTTTGTCCGCGCCCGCGTCTAGGATAAGTCCGGATTCTTCGTACAAAAAGTACCTTAGCACATCCTCCAAACTTGCGAAAGCAGGCATTGATGATACTGCCAAATTAGGACTGGCAGATTTCCTTGCTTCTCGCTGCGCTTCCTCGGCCTGCTCTCGAAGCCAGTCTTCGTAAGTATAATTCTTCTTGTAGTCTTGGCTACGGGAAGATTGCGGCGGCTGCTCTGTGGTAGTTTCTGATTCGTATTGGACAGACTTTTCCACATCCTCGTGTGTTGCATCTTCTTGACTTGTTATCGCGAATTCACCTTTAGAGCAATGGACTAGATCCCTGCCCCGCCAAAACAATTCCTCATGGAATTATGGGAGCGTATCTTCTGCTTTGTACTTATAAAGAGTTTCGCACTTCTTCACGGGCCGCCAAAAGAATTCAGCTGCGATTTGCTTCGAAAGGCCCCACCACGAATGTGCTGAAAAGCAACACCAAGAGCACCACAATACCTATCAAAACATAGGTCTTGTCCTTTTCGGCACCAAACAAAATTGTTGTGACAGCAACTCGAACCAATGGTGTAGCCAGCAATATCAGCACACCAAGCTGGATGATGTATACTCCATTCAATGCAATAACTCCGCTTAGAAGTGTGGCGAGACTCAATACCGGATTGCCGACACTCGAGGTTGTTAGCTGTGAGAGACTGGAAGGAATTCCTTCCTTACCTGAATTCAGGAGGGCAATAATTATGCCAACCGATATGAGTGCTGCGCTAATTACGACGCCATACCTGAGAATTATACTGTTTACTTTTCCCAGCATGGTCTCGTATTCTACTTTCGTCCTTCCGTCCTTTTGGCCCGATTCAGTCAATCTCTAGAACACAATCCCCTTTTGCAGCATCTCTGCACCAAGTATCACCAACACGATCACGAACAGAACCCTCAGCGAAGAAGGTCTGACTCTGATTAGGATTTTTGATCCTGCATAAGCACCGAGGAGAACACCAACTGCAACAGGTGCCACGAGAATCGGATTCACAAATCCTTTGATGTAGAATATCCCCGCGCTCGCAGCAGCTGTCACTCCTATCATCAAGTTGCTCGTCGTTGTTGATACTTTGAAGGGCAGCTTCATCATTCTGTCCATTCCGATGACTTTGAGCGCACCGCTGCCTATCCCAAGAAGACCAGAGAGCACCCCAGCGACCAACATTATCCCGTAGCCCTCTCGAACTCTTGTGGCAATGTACGACGTGCTCTGCTTTAGTGCCATGTCATAATACTCGCCTTTCAGCTCCAAGCGTTCGGCTAAGCTATTTGGGGTCGTGTTGACTTCCTCTTCTTTAAAATAGCCGCGCCTCCACATTCGGAGAGAGAAGTCAAAGGCTGAGAAAAGCAGAACGAATCCGAAACTTAGGTAAACTGCCCACGTAAGACCGCTCGCAATGAGATAGATCGTAGTAACTGCCCCCACAGTTGCGCCTATGGTGGTGGCGGTCACGAGGAACGTACCTACGCGCAGATTGGTTATCTTATCTTTGACGTAAGCTGAAGCTGATCCACTCGAAGTCGCGATAACAGAAACTATGCTTGTTCCTATTGCATAGCCCACCGGAATATTGAAGAAAAGTGTCAGGACTGGAACTATTATGATGCCACCCCCGACTCCCACGAGCGCCCCTACAAGCCCCGCGAACACCGATACGAGGAGCATAAGGAAAACATAGTCAATTAATGGTAATGTCATTTCAGGAAAAACACCACTGCATCAAACCATTTGTTTTTTGACGGCTTGATTACTCTTTCCTTCAAAGAATGCGCAGCTAGAATGTGATTTCTATTGAGCACGCAGTTTGGTCATTGCGCAGTGACAAGTGAGGATTGATCATCCAATTAGCCGCATACTTTTTTCGAATACTAGATTCACGCGCAGTACTCGTTGTGACAAATTGTCCATGTGGGCATCATTCACTTTCCTGTTTTATTGCTCAGTCATTTAGTCTGACCAGAGATCGCGACATTTTGAACAAAGCATGATTTTATTTGCTTCAAGTTCAACAAAACCTCTTTTAATCATGAATCCAAGTTAGATCAGAAAATTGCCGGGGTTGAGCAATCTGGTCGCTCACCGCGCTCGAGATCCTTCCTCTAATTGAATTTTGAGGAAGAATATTTACAGGGCTTGGTTTACGAATAAGAAACGCGGCGCCCCTTTGGGGTATGTGGGTTCAAATCCCACTCCCGGCGTAGTTTCCACTTTTGAAAATTAGTGGATAAACTGGTGGATCTACGCTTTCTCTTTTTTCATGATCCACGAAGATCGCTTTTCATTTATTTTTGCAGTCGGATTTCGTTCTAACAATTCGCGGTGGGCAAACCAACCTTACTCGATCTAGTTCAACGACCAGAGCGTTTATTTGATTGTCATGGCTCCTGCTCTCGACGATGATCTGTCCCGACGCTGAATGGCTCGTGTCAGTTTTTGGCAAAACCCACCCATGGCAATTATGAAGAGCTAGGAGGAATTCAGAGGTCAGCTGGAAGAGACTGAGAAGCTTGCAATTACCAAGGAACTATGCGATTGGAAAGAAGTAAACCTTGATTTTTCCTAAAATTACACGTTACACATCTAAATGCAGGGTATCACATTCAGGAATCTGAAGAAAGCGTGCCAAACTCTTCAGATGATTCAAGCAAATCCGTTCCGCTTTTCGTTCCCGATCGCTTAGCAATCAGCGTCACCGTTGTTCTTTTGATCGCAGCTTCGGTTTCTTGGGTTGCCTCATACTATCTCATGCCTTTGATGAGTTCACCGGGCATGACGGCAAACGGCGTGGTTGCCATCGTATCGTCCCTCTCCTTTTCTTCCATCGGCTTTTTCGAAATGGTATGGATTATTGGAATGATGGCGATGATGTTTCCCGCCATGATTCCAATGGTGTTGTTCTATGACAAGGTCAAGACAAAGCTCGAGGCCAATCCAAAGCTAGCACAATTTGCCGGTACACCAATCTTCGTTGCTGGATATCTTGCGACGTATGCGTTGCTGGGTGTCATCGCCTACCTCGCAATATACGGAGCAATAGCTCTTTCAACAACATTCCCTATTCTTTCAGTACTTTCTATCATTGCACCAAGCACGATTCTAATAGGAGCGGGATGCTATCAATTCTCTTCTCTCAAGACAAGGTGCCAATCCCAATGCATCTCTCCGTTTGGGTTCTTTGCCGCACATTCAGATAGAGGACTATTCGGAGCCTTTCGAATGGGTTTCAGTCACGGCGCATTTTGCGTCGGGTGCTGCTGGGCGTACATGTTGGTCATGCTCGCGGTTGGGGCAATGAGCATTCCAGTCATGGCGGCTCTTGCTGGGGTGATAGCCTTCGAGAAAATCCTAGTCAGAGGATCGGTCTGGTTCAGCAGGATTGTAGCAATCGGATTCGTTATACTTGGAATTTTGGTGGGACTCTTTCCAACCATTCTTTCCTTTTAACCAGAAAAATTGACGAACTATAGGCGGTTAAGGTCCTTTGAACGAGAGATCTGGGACAAAGAAAGCGTTCTTGCCGGACTCATCGAAAGTTAGGTTAGGGCTTACGATACGCATCTTCTTTGTGTAACATGACATTGCTTCCTTCCATATGAAGCCCGTTGGCACGGTGATTCTCGTATCTGTTTCTACGCCCGTGACCGGATTCTTGAAGGAATCGACTTGAACATCAATCACACCTGGAACGGAGAACGAACTCTTCTTGCCATCGATCTTTGCCTTGACGTCAACGAATTGAGGTTCGAGAATGTACTTCAGCGTCGCTGCAAACAATGCAAAAGGACCGCTACCTTTTGCTTGCCCGTGCATGATGTTGACGAGTGCATCTCTCTGCTTTTCATCAGCTCTTTTGGACACGTAGATCTGTAGTGTTCCGTCTCCTTGATGGATCGCCTTTGGCCAATTGCCGACATAGACGACATCCAGCCCTTTCAGATTTGTTTCTCCGTACAATCCATCTTTTATGTGGAAGAGCACGATCGCCCTACAAAAACCGTAGGTAGGGAAACCATTGAAGTTGCAGGGGCATCCGAAATCGCAGTTGCAGGTCTCGACATAGTCCGTGGTTATCTGCCAATCCGGAATTTTCTTTTCACGCTTCTTTGCATTTATCGCCGCGGCCGCTACAGACAATTTCGGTGTCTAACTCCTTCCTGAAAGGTCGCAAATGAGTTGATTTTAGCTTTTGCAGAATTCTCCTTCTAGATTGCTTGGCCTTGACCGCGATGATTTTTTTAGGTGCATTTGATAAGCGAGATTAGCCCTCCAGGCAGGAGCATTGAGCAGGTGTCCCGAGCGTCTCTTGACTAATTTTGGTTGCTAGCCTTCCTATTCCACTTTTCGGAGTAGCCCGCTCTCTACTTCGTAGACGAGTCCCGTGACGGGAATTTCTTTTGGTATCAATGGATGATTTTTGATCTTTCCAACCTGTCTTCTGACGTTATCTTCAAGATTCGTAAACGAATGAAACTGAATGTTTGCTCGAATCCTTGCCAAACTTCTTTCCAGTGTTTTTCGAGATCGGCATCTTTGAAGGTCAGCATCCCACATTTTTTTGTTTGGCAAGCTGGATCGCCGCGAATCCAGAGTTTTTCATTTTCAGGTTGGCAAAAGTTGTCTTCTTGCACAATTACAGATTAGTTTCTCATTGAAATCGGCAACCGGGATTTTATAGAGAATCTGAAACTAAGATTCCATAGTCTATGCAAAAGAGTGACAGTCTGCCTCAGGCCAGGAGTAGACACGTGAATTGAAACAGGGTACAATCTTGAGGGAAACTCCACGCTCAAACTACAAGCGCGTTCTTTCAAACCGCTCACTCTTCACACTCTGGCTCGCTCAGACCATCTCCCAGACAGGAGACTACGCGTTCAACGTCGCGCTCCTATGGTACGTCCTCCAGTCAACCGGATCACTATTCCTCGTAGGCTTAACGCAGGCATTCGTCGCAATGCCGGTTGCGCTGATCGGCCCCCTTGCAGGGGTCTACGTCGACCGCCTCAATAGAAAAAACGTAATGATCGCAAGTGCCCTATTTCAAGGCGCGGTAGTCGCAGTATTTGCTTCACTTTTCATAACTGGAAAGCTAGAATTTCCGATGCTCCTCTCTTTGGTGTTCTTGCTCTTTTCCGGACAGCAGTTCTTCATCTCTGCCCTAAACGCGTACGTTCCTAGGGCAGTAAATAAAGACGCGCTGGGAGCTGCAAACAGCCTGTTCTCTTTGAGCAATGTTTCAAACATGTTCATGGGTTACGTGATCGGCGGACTGGTCCTGGCCATTTTGGGAGTATCGGTCATAGTAGCATACGATTGCATAACTTTCTTTGTCGCGGCCGGTCTTTTATTCACCATCTCGGGCCTTTACGGAAGGCCGACCGTTGATACTCTAAAAAAATCTGTATGTTTGGGCGCGAGCTTCATATCTGATTTCAAAAGTGGTCTGGACTATATCAGATCCAGTAAGCTTTTGCTCGAGATCATGGCTGTCGGGACAGTACTTACATTCTTCGCAGACGGTCTCATTGCGCTTCTTCCTGCGTACGCCAAGCAACAGCTCGGCGGATCTTCTTTCACATATGGTCTAGTCCTTGCCGCGGCGGTCGTGGGAGGCATGATTGGCTCTGTGGCATTCGGAAAACTTGAAAGCCGCCGATTCATTGGAAAAATATTCATCTTCTGCACTTTACTCTCAGGTCTTGCGACACTCACGCTTGGACTCAATTCCAATGCAACGATTGCTATCTTTGCCGCGATTTTGATGGGAGGGTCGTACTTTGTCGCAAACCTCTGCGTCCAAGTCTTCCTCCAAGCAACAGTTCCTGGGCAGATACTGGGGCGCGTTTACACGGTGTTTTTTGGAATCCTGGGAGTCTTTGCTCCGGTTGGGGCGTTAATGTCCGGGTTTTTTGCAGGGTATTCAAATCCTGGATTCGTCTACACGATGTACGGCGGCTTTGTCTTGGTTGCGGGAGTCCTCATGCTGATTACCTTTGCAAAACTGAAGACTGCACATTACTGAAAAATACGCGTCCTGGAAAACATCGAGACACCCATGTATCACTTCCCTAAGGTTCGCGAATGCTTTTCTCTAGTTTTGCTTACATCGCCAAGATGGACCGTCTCTTGCATCTTCGTTTACGTCGGTGAGAAAGGCAGAAGATCTACTTGTCGCTGGGTTGCGCAAGTGACACTCAAGTAAGGCGCTACCTTGCCAGAATTGGTTGGTTTGTCCCGTAAACTACGTGGTTTGTAAATAGCGTCTTCACCAAGTTTCCCTCCCTTTCATCGTGTGCGGCAGGGTTGAATAGAAATAGCGCCACCGCTCTATTGGAAGAACTGATGATTTCGTTCGCCTGTTTGAGGAATTTGTAACAGCTTTCCAAGCTGGACGAAAGAATCATGTCAGAAATGCTGTCGTATACGATGCCGATTTCTGCTTCAGTATCGCCAGAAATTATCTTCTGAATCATGTCGAGCAAGATCGCGTGGTCGTTTTGAGGGGCTAATATCTCGAAAGGAACGTCCGTCTCCTTCGGGTAGGACACCGATGGCGTGAGGATGACATACCTTAAACCGTTGATCTTTGAAACAGAATCGTGAACTGGGCTTCGCCGTGAAGTAAATACAAAGACAGAATGTTTGTTCGATACGAGCTCCATTGCAAAATCATCCACCGCGCCCTCGAATTTCCTGGACGAATCTAGCATGTACAAAAAGTTCTTTCCACGAAGCGAATCGTGGTCAATTCCAATCGAACTGGAGAAGGGATATACTGGTGCGCCCAAGGTAATGGACTGTCCCTCTACAGGTGCGAAAAAACCTGAAAGAAGCGACGTTCTCCTGAATAGGAGTGCGGTTATCAAAAACGATATCGCCGCAAAAGAATAGCCGAGAGCGATATAGTCAATCCCGCGAGATAGCAAAACGCCGTTGAAAATTATCAAGTCCACTCCAATCGTACCCCACACGATAGGGAGCAGAAGGAATGCGCGCCTTACTTCTTTATCTCTTGTCTTCCTTCTTGCCAGCAAGAACAGTGTCGCAGGATAGCTGAGGAAAATTAAGAGCACGATTGTTACAATCGCCAAGTATATGGGATCAAAAAGTATCGAAGGAACGCTGACGCCAACAAGATTTACAACAGTAATTATTTTGAAGGGCCGCAAAATCGCAAGATAAAAATCTGAACCGATGACAAAAAGAGCGGTTGCGATGTAGATTGTACCCATATCCTTTTGCCTCGTAATTGAGACCAGAAGTTTCCTCAGTCCACGCCCCTCGGGTCGAAGGTAAACTGCGGCAGCAACCGTCATCAAAAGTAAAACGTCCCAGAGTACAAAGCTCATTCCCATTATGGTGTAGAAATCCATGTACGCAATGTTAGTTGCGCTGACAAAATTTCTCATGATTTCTAGTATGGTTACGCTACCGAAGAATATGTGAACGTAGATCAGGAGAGTCTTGACCTCTAGATAGAGTGGAGTTCTCTGCCGGTAGACAAAATATCCAGACAAACAGGTTATGAGTAGCGCGAGGGAGTCAATTAGCGAGGCAATCGGTACTCCAGGAATCGTTGGAAAGATCAACAGAAATATCCCCCGCGCCTTTCATGCGAATGTTTCCAAATAGTAAGGCAATTGACTAACTTTTCTCAGACAATTCCCGAAGACTGGCGAAGAAGACAGGGGAACTCACGGCAATCCAGGATAGGGGGATGAAAAGGGATAATGGGGCTAAAACTGGGCCCTGCAACACTTGTTCTTGTCGATGTGCCGGCATCGTCGTTCAATCGAATTTCAGTTCTGGTTCTCACTGAACATATAAAATCCGAATGCAGTCAGACTATAGATTCCAGCTCGGTTTTTCTGCGAATATTAGAAGGCCAAACCATCTTTGTCTGGCTGCCAGTTATGCTATATCGCACAGACATTTCTGAGCAGAAGAGCTCATTTCAAATTTTGGCCTAATTGTAAATAAGCTGCGGACGGTAGAATGGTTTTGGATTCTCAAACATTACGGCAGTTTCGCGTAGCGCTGGACAATGTAGCAGTGCAATTTTCCTGAATCCATCGAACGAGACATGCATAGGCACAGTGATGCACCGTACAGAAATTCTAGGAAGGGCAGGCAAATCTTTCGCAATCATTGATTCTTATCTTGATTGAATAGGTTTATTGGGTGGTTCGAATGAGATTTGAATTTGGTCACTTCCGACGAGTCCTTTGGTAACCAAACTCGAGTGAAAAGATTCAATGACATCAGATAACCCAGACATTCGTCAACAGGTCGATCAAAACAGAGGAACTTTGAAGAAACTTGAACTCCTAATCCCCGGACTCCGTGGGTATAGAAACAAGGAAGATATTCGCGTCTCT
>DATLTL010000167.1:0-2509 GCA_035533635.1 Nitrososphaerales archaeon | reverse complement strand
TTTGATTTGGTATCTCTCTGATTAGCATCTAGATTGAACTCGATCGCAGCGTCTTCGCGAAGATACTCATTTGCAACGAGAAACCTCGCGCGAACCGCGTCGATTATTTGTTGAGTGCTCATCTGACTTTTTGATTCGGGGCTCGCCTCAGACAAGAACTAACATCCTACGAAAGCTATGATTGCTTCTGTCCAGATTAGTTACACCGCATTAATTAGCTATGCTTTTTTAGGTTCTGTCAAGTTTACGGCACTCCGTTTTGTTTGTCAAGTGTCGGCACTATTGACTGGCTGCCATCGACTCTGAGGATTACTTCTGTAGTTAGTTCCTTCACTGGATTCCCCTTCATAGCTTCGTCTGGCAGTCCGATTGGCTTGAACCGCGTGGAGAAAAGCTTCTCCAAGCCTCGCTTCCGTATGTTGATCGCGGCATTTTCGTCGCGATCAATCCGTCGTTTGCAATTAGGACAGTACAGCATTCGGCTCTCTTCGGGAAACATCTTGTTCCCACATACCGAGCACCTTGCTGATGTCCCGCTCGCATTCACATGGATAACTGTCAATCCTTCACTCTTCGCTTTGTATTGTATCTGCCTCTGAAACTCTCGAAATGCCCACGAGTTTAGGCGAGCCCTGTAGTCACTACCTTGACCGTTTCCCTTGCGGTAGAGTTTCCGAATGCCTTTGATGTCCTCAAGTGCGATTCCAGCATTCTGTTTCTTTGCCAGCTTCACTATCCTTGCGGTGATTTTGTGAATTTCGCTCTGAGACTTGTCTGCTTGCAGTTTTCCATATTTCTCATAGATTACCTGTCCGATTCTGAAATCATTTCTCTTGAAGTGGCTCTTGACTTTTCGGTAGTTCTGCTTTGTTTCTCCAATCTCCCTCATGTCGAACCTAACGATTCTCGTTGAGCTCGCTAGAGTCACATTTTCCAAGTTTGTGTCGATTCCGAGGATTTCATTACATTCGATTAGCTCAACCTCTTTGGAGAAACAGATGCTGACTGTGCGAGTGCTAACTGTCACAGAGTGTATTTTTGAACCTGTAATTCTCTTGAGGATGTGATCATTCAACGAGATTTTCAATTTGGATGGGAGAATGATGATCGAGCCTTCTTTGTTGAACTTGAATCCATAGCAGGTAGTCAGAACTGGCTTCCAGCAGTAAGGTTTCCTGATGTGTTTCCGTTTCTTCAAGAGCTTCCTGTAGTTCGATAGTATTCCACTGGCTCTCGAGATTGCGTTGTTCTTGTAAGCTGCTGGAGTCTCGTAGTCTTTGAGCTTTGGATAGCAAGCGTATCTCAGAGACATGAAGGAGGTCTTGTTCTCTGCGAGTCCTATTCTGATGCAGTCGTTGAGCATCTTTCTAAAAGTCTCCATTGTTGAAGATAGTCTCTCATCCGCAACGAATAGATGACTGACAGACTCTAGAACTTGCACAGTTTAGAACCAGTCTCCCTCGAATCTAAGATTTGGATTTGGCATCTTTTTGTGCCGATTCTTGACATTCGTTTTGATGCGCCTTCAACTTGACAGAACCCTTTTTTATCCGCGCTGCAGATACTAATTGATATCATAGAATCTTGAGAGGTATCGCGCCAGGCTTTTGCAAAACATATTCTTGAGAAGAGTGGGCAAATACGGGATTAGGAAAGCCCTGATGGAAGACCTTCCGTCTGCAATTTCAATCAACTGGGCAGCACTTCCAGAGCATTACTCGGACACCTTCTTTGAGGAGAGATTACACGAGTCGCCGGAAACCTTCCTTGTTGCGGAAGATGAGGCGGGTGCAATTATAGGATACATCATGTGCAGAATAGAGTACGGATTCTCTCACACAAAACGCTACGGTCTTGCGAGAAAGGGACACATAGTATCCGTCGCCGTGCTAGAAGGGCATAGGCACGTGGGGCTGGGAAGAGCATTAGTCGAGGAATCTCTGAAGGGAATGAAAGAAAGGGGATGCACTGAAGGGTACCTGGAAGTCAGGATATCGAACGAGCCTGCAATCGACCTCTATCGAAAGCTGGGATTCCAGACTGTTACAACTCACCAAGGGTACTACCGCGATGGTGAGGGCGCATACCTGATGAGCAAATCGCTCTAGCTAAAATACGCAAAGATTCTTTCCGATTTTAAGGGAAAGTTCACGCATTTGGTCGAACGGGGATCGTTTCCCACATCTGAAGAAGTTTCGGAATTCCTTAGATTTGCTAAGATGTGTGAGCAGGTACGCACTACTAGTAGCAAGCTCGCAAAGATCGGAACCGCCGCGGATTACTTCCTTTCTTTGGGATCTGACGAAGATCTGAGAATTGCAACCACTTTTCTCGCTGGAAAGATTTTCTCATCAGGATCAGAATCACCGGAAATCAACGTCGGTTACTCGATGATCTGGAAGTCGATTGCAAATCTATACGGATTGCAAAATGAAGATCTTTCAGGCTATTACATGAAGCACGGTGACTTGGGTTCAGCAATTGAAGATTATCTGAATTCGGTAAACAG
>DATLTL010000166.1:0-8886 GCA_035533635.1 Nitrososphaerales archaeon | reverse complement strand
CCATCATTCCTTTATTAAGCAAATCCCCCACCGCAGCGCAACGGCGTGATGAAACGCGCGGTTCAACAAACAGATTGGTGAACGAATAAATGTTGCAAGCCATGCAATGCGAAAGTATGAATTTTGCATCATGCTTTAGTTTCAGAGTGTCAACCGCTCATGAATTTACACTAGCCAGGTTAATTCGGATTCTTATTCTACTAAGAGTTCCACGAGCGTTGCGCTCTCTGCTCTAGCGGCATCAGATATGCTGAATAAGAGAATTGTTGTTATGATTCTTTAGAAATCATACAGTGTTTGAGAATGGTCACCTGCCCTAAATGCAACGAACGCGTAAATAACGCCTTGCTCCGATCAGACAGCCCAAAGTGCCAGAACGAGCACGAACTAGGACGATGGTCTGTCTGCAAAAATCAGGGCGAACAACACGTCTACCTAAGCCTAAAGGACGCAGCGTGTCCATACTGCGATTCTCCTGCTGAGTCGAGTGTGAAGGAAGGTGTCAGGGTAAAGTGCCTGCATGCGACGACAGAAGGTGCAATTTGTACAACCGGTGCCTTTCTTTGGATGAAAGAAGGGCCTCCATGTTTCATGAACCACATCGGGAAAATGAAACTGGAAATCTAACTCTTCTTTCGCTTGTGTTTCTTTCCTTTCTTTAGTTTCTTGCGCGCCTGTTTTCGCTTTTTGGTTTTTTTCGCTTTGTGTTTCCTTGGATTGCGAGGTTCTCGTTTGGCACGGTTTGGGAGCGAGTATTTTCTTAACATCTGTTTTGCGGTCTTCGCTGCGATGCTTTGATCGAGCGCCGAGACTTTCAGGAGAAAATTTGCAACACTATTGGGGGATTCGGTAGCTAGGTACGCGCATGAGCTAACGCTTACTTCCTGAAGCATATCGTTTTTGTCACTTTTGAGAATCCAAGAATTCAAAAGAATCGATGACATTGTCCTCGGGTTTAGGACCCAAAGGTTTGAAAGCGCTGTCGAAACCTGGTCGTACAGCGTCGAGTTTTCAACGAGGAATTGCCTCAGATACGAAAGGGATTTTCTCACGTTTGTCTGTCCAATCTTGGCTATAATGTAGCAACACGTCGCAAGTGATTCCCTTTTTTGCTGTCTCGCCTCAGGTTTTAGATTTGCCACGTAATCTAGGAATCGCCAGACGCTCCTGGGCTCGTATCCGGTCATGATCACCGCAATTGTTCTGGAAGCCTCATCATCATTCGTTCCGCCAACATCAAACAATCGGCTCCATTCTCCTCTCTGAATATAATCCGAAATCGCAAATCTGAGTTCTGTGTAGAGGCTAGTCGAAATGGGCAAGGAACTCTTCCTTTTTCGCGAAACTCTGCATAATAAATGTGAATCGACCTGAGCTTCGTCGCCGGTCGAGCATTTGCAGGCTTCGTATTGAAACTAGAATAACTTGGAAAGTTCTTTTGCGATGAAATCTATCTTGGCTCACGATAATCCGTCATTAGATAAATGGACAGGTTCCCACAGTGAGGGCAAATATGCAATGTACCTGATTCGAGCTGCTGCCCTGAAATAAGTGAAAATTCATCAACTGTGAAAGTACTGTCGAAGCTGCTGCTGCAGTATTTGCAGACAAGTACCATCTTGGCTGTTTTGGCTTTCAAATCATCAGGATCGCTGATTTGCTTCTTCTCTTCTCTGGAATCTAATGAATTTGCGCTCCGGGTTTTCAATGTAACAGATCCATGTAATACATACCCATTAATTCATCCAGAAAAGACACGGGTCGAGATCTCTTAACAAAACGATTCAATTTGTTGTCCATGATCTCAGTAGCAGCTCCAACAATGATCGAATGAGAGCTTTCTCAGCGCGAGTCAGTGCAAAGCTAAATGATTTCGATGCGATTGTTCAGTTGAATTGACTGCGCATTATTTTGAATTGGATTTGTGGGTCACTGTTGATCCTATCATGGATGCCAGCAAATTCAAGAAGCTTGAGGAATATGCTTCAACCCTTGGAAAGAAGGGGGCCGAGGAGGAGAAAAGCCACGAATATGTTGAAGCTATTCAGACGTACCTTAAGCTTGTTGATGTTTTGCTTGTAATGGCAGACGCCACACCAAATTATCCATATTGGGTTAAATGTACAACCAGTGCAGAAACCTATCAAAAGAAAATCAAGACCCTGATAGGTTTAGCAGTGCTGGCGCAAGAAAAGGCTCAGACCCCGACGCGATAGTTTATCACGCGAAAAGGTGTAGATTTACGACCCGAGGTTTTCCTGGATCTGTAGATCACCTCAGTCGAATCACGAAGGGCTGAAAAATCACGCTGCGTATATTCCTTCTTCCACGACGTATTTTTTGCGAGCCAAGTCCATCAGATTTCTGGTGAAGAACAGGCCATAGATTATGACTACGATTGCGAAGAGTACAGATACCCATGCTGCAGCGCCTATGTCTCCAATTGAAAGATTGTAACCGATGTATTTCATCATCCCAACATTCGCAACCAAGTTGTGGCTTGGGCCGCCTATCCCGATCCAGTATTCACCGATAGCTAACCCTGCCCAACAGCTGTTTATTGTACTTGATAGTCCCGTGACCAAATACGGAAAGGTTGCGGGTAAGACAATCTTCCTCATGCGTGTAAAGATCCCTACGTTGTTATTCTCCATGACTTCCCAGAATTCTGAAGGTATTGCTTGAACGCCGATCCAGAAGTCGAAGAAGACATAGTAGAAGCAACTCAGAAAGCCCAAGATGAAAATATAAATCTCAGAGTACCAAAACGGCAGCGCCGCACTGAGAAAAGGCAAAGTTGCAATGAATATCAGAGGGAAATATGTCGGGGCTGGAAACGCGGCTAAGACCTGAATCAAAGGCGCCACGATTCGGCTCATCTTTGGATGAGTTACCATGTGGTAGCCGAGTGTAATTGCTACACCAACGGATGCAGCCGTGATTATTGCCACTCTGATGTAATCTATTGCCATATTGTAGAGAAGAAACGGCGTGTTCGAGATATAGCTAATCCACTGCTGGGCGGGTATGGAAATTACAAGTGACGCTGAAGCATAGAGCAAGTATCCAACAAGAGCCAAGACAACCGCGACGCCCCCCCATTTTGCCAAAACCCTTCGACGCATTGTTTTATCTGTGATTTCTTCATTTTCATCCTCAAGATTCGTGCGACGATTACGACGTTGATACACCGTCAATCTCGAAGTGTACTTTGAAAATCGTTCCCTTTGGCGCTGGGAGGTGAGCCATCCCCCATAATGATGGGATCCCCGGTGAATCTCACCTGCTGTATCTACTCCGTATTTTGCAACTGCCCGTTTACTGAAGACCGAGATCAGGGCGGTCATTAGGACCACTCCAATTGCAATAAAGAATAGCGAATAGTACACGGTCACAAAATCTCCCGCTTGTGTTGCAAGTGCTATTATGGTCCCAATCCCGAATGTCTTGTAGATCACAGGTTGGCCCTGAACAGTGATCGAAAACACTTCGCTCACAGATATGTAGAAGAAAGCGTCCGCAAAACTAGAGAAAATGTTTGAAGAGATACGTGGAATCGAGTGAGGTATGTAGAGTAGTCGCAAAGTTCGTAACGATCCGAGCCTGTTGTTTTCTGATACCTCTAGGAGATTCTCAGGGACTGTTTTGAACGCCTGGTAAATCCCAATCCAAATATTCCAAGCTACTGCATCGAATACCAGGAAATCGGCAGATAGCTCGACTCCGAGAACTCCGCCTATTCTTGATACGAAAACTACGAGAACGATAGGGAGGAAAGCCAGTACTGGTATCGATTCTAGCGCGTTTACTATCGGCACGTACGCATTTTCAAAAGCTCTGCTCTTGATCGCGAGCCACGCGAGCCCCCATCCGCTCAAAATGGAGAGCCCGATCAGCACCAGAACTCTTGCTATGGTTGCCAGAGTGGCTAGGCCGATAAGGAGCAAATCCATAGGGAATCTGTTCCTACGGTTTGATTCCTTTCAGATCCAGGTCAGAATAAAGCTTGTCCACGCATTCATAGAAAAGAGGATCTTTTTGGGATCTCGGCCGCGGTAAATCTATCTTGATCACGTCTGTTATCTTGGCTGGAGAGCCATTCATGACATAAACTCGGTCTGCCAGTTCCACAACTTCATTCAGATTGTGCGACACAAGAATGGCAGATTTGAGAGTTGTTTCGGGGTTGAAAACAAGTGAATAGATCTCCTTCCTTAAGCTATTGGCGGTGATCTCGTCCAGATGCACAAAGGGTTCGTCCATCAAGAGAATCACGGGCGCCGCAGCAAGAGACCTTGCTATCGCGATCCTCTGCCTCATCCCACCACTCATTTCCTTGGGATAGTCGTTTTCGTCCCCTTTCAGGCCGACCAGATCTAACATCTTCTCCGAGGTCTCAGTGGCCTCCTTGTCGCTGACTTTTTTGCATTTGAGCGCTAGTTTCACATTATCTAGGGCAGTCATCCATGGAAAGGTGGCAATCGATTGGTGGACAAGAGAAATTCTGGGAGATGGATGAGTGACCTCCTTTCCTTGAAGGTAAACGTGACCAGTAGCAGGTTTCAATAGCGCGCCAAGGCATCTGAGAAGTGTAGACTTGCCGGTGCCAGTCGGTCCGACTATTGCAACGAGTTCGTCCTCATACGTTGTCAAGTTGATGTCTTTGAATACGAGTTTGCCGCTCGGATATGAATAGGAAAGATCGTGGCACTCTAATTCGATTCTAGGTACGTGTTCCTTTCCGGACTCGTTAAGTACGGCATGCGTGCTCAAAGCGAAGCAAGACACTCCGGTAGATGAAAAGACTTTCTGGCACTTAGGCTATTTACGACTTCCTGTCATTCGGCAGAATGTATCGGCCTTTGAAATTATCGAACGGAGTCACGTAATATTCGAGTTTATACAGCCAATCCGATAACCTAGACGAAGACGAACAAGCTCCCGATGAGATAGAGCAGCGCCGCCGCCGCGGCGCCGATAAGCAACATTTCCAATCCTGCGATCCAGAATTTCCTCCCTGATACGTTGCCCTTCCATCCGCCGGCCGCGAAAAGAAAGATCAAAGAGATCGTGATAGACGCGACGACTGCTTCAACTTTCGTCGATGATATGATGTAGCCCATGAGAGGAACAAGCGCTCCTAGCAGAAAAGATAACCCAATGACCAAAGCGACTTTGATCGGACGTTCGAGCTTTGTTTCGTGAATGTGCAACTCATGCATAAGGATGTCTTCGAGCCATTTCTTCCTGTTAGAGGTGATTCGATTGACTACCATTTCGGATTCTTCATCAGTTAATCCTTTGTCCAAATAGAAACCCTTGAGCTCAAACCTTTCTTCCTCTGGCTCCTCTTCGATTTCCTTTGATTCTCGCAAAGAGTCCGCTCGGAACAGATCATTTTCTGATCGAGCTGCGACAAGTCCTCCGAAAAACATCGAAAGAGCTCCGGCAAGCATAACCGCAGCACCAGCAACTCTGATAAATTCCAAATCTTGTATTGCGCCAGAGAATCCAGCCAAGAACGCGACGTTAGTGATTACTCCGTCAGAGAGGCCCAACACAACATCTCTGATCATGCCGCGGCCCTGAATGTGCTGATGCTTTTCCTGAATTCTTCTGTCCGTCGCGCGCTGATTCCTGTCGCGTTCAGAAGATGTCAAGGTTAGCTTCACCTACTCTGAAAAGTTACAACGAGGTATCGCGCACAACCTTTAGACTTTACTGTTTGTTTGAGACGGTTCGGGTTGACAAATTTCGATTCAACAAAAGAAAAATACTAGCTTGACCAGAATAATGTGGCAGGGAAGCGGATTATGAATTCAGGTTGGGGACTGCAGAACAGATTGGCAAGGATGATCAAGCCGACTACTGGTCATTCGGTAATGCTCGCTTGCGATCATGG
Source organism: Nitrososphaerales archaeon (assembly GCA_035533635.1). Taxonomy (GTDB): domain Archaea; phylum Thermoproteota; class Nitrososphaeria; order Nitrososphaerales; family CADDZS01; genus DATLTL01. The sequence continues at coordinate 2,984 of DATLTL010000166.1, read as the reverse complement.
TTATTTCATGGGGCCGACCAACCATCTTGAAGAACCCCGCAAGACTATCAAACCGCTTGTTCCATTTGCTGATGCGCTAGCAGTCACGCGCGGCGTTTTGAGAAATTGTGTGGATCCGAATTGGGACGTACCAGTAATCCTTCGAGTCTCTGGCGGAACGACTATTTTGCACGAAGATCTCAGTGATGAAGGGATCATTGCGTCGATGCAGGACGCCGTGAGACTAAACGTCTCTGCAGTCGCGCTGTCAATATTTGTAGGCACTTCCCATGAAAAGCAAACGTTGTTGAACCTGGCAAAGCTCGTGGATGAAGGAGAAGAATTTGGTGTGCCGGTTATGGCGATCACCGCAGTCGGGAAAGAGCTTGAGAAAAGAGATTCTCGCTACCTTAGTTTGGCATGCCGAGTTGCCGGTGAAATCGGATGCCATCTTGTCAAGACCTACTATTGTGAAGGGTTCTCGAAAGTAGTCCAGGGGTGCACGGTCCCGGTTGTCGTTGCTGGTGGACCCAAACTTGAGACTGAAAGAGATGCGTTTGAATTAGCATTCAACGCATTGAGTGAGGGCGCCGTAGGAGTGGATATGGGAAGAAATATTTGGCAAAACAGTAACCCTGTCGGCATGATAAAGGCGATACGGGCAATCGTCCATGAAAGCGCGACGGTCAGAGAAGCTGAGATGATTTATAGCAACAAGACTGCGGAACGTCAGATCCCTGCCTAGCTACGACTAAGTTAGCAATGAATGGCAGATCCAGTATCAAATGCAGTTTGGCCAATTGCAATTACCAAATGTGCGCAGAAAGCCCATGTTCTTAGACATGAGATGAATGCGATTTGAGCTGTGCGCCTTAAATAATTGTAGCAGCAATATTGCTCCAGTTTGCAGTCTACTGTCATCGCGGCCCGAATGAAAGGCAATGTGAAGAACACCGCCATACGCGACGCTCTGAAGAAGACAAGAGAGAGGCGCGAGAGTCAGATCTGCAGGGCAGTACGAAATAAAGATAGATAGATCGCATCTAAACGAAGTTTCCGAACACAGTTTGAATAGAATCTTCCTGGAAGCAAAGTGGTTCTATAACTCAATCATCGCGTCCCAACACATATTCGATCTACCGAAAGACCACTACAAAATTGAAGAACTCCATGTCAAGGTCAGGGACAGATATGAAACCAGAAAACTCGAATGCCTCTCTTCACAGATGAAACAGGAGCTACTCGACAGGACAAAGGACTCTATCAGAGGACTGTCGGAGCTAAAAAAGAACGGCCGCAAAGTCGGGGGTCTGAAATTCAAAAGCTCAATAAATTCAATCCCGCTCAAACAATATGGTAACACATATTGGATCATTGACAAGCACCACGTGCACATCCAGGGAATCAAACAGTCTCTCAAAGTAAGAGGAATGTTTCAGATACCACAGGATGCTGAGCTTGCGTCTGCACTTTTAATCAGAAGGCATGGAGACTACTATCTGCACGTCACAACATTCATGACGAAAATGGTACCGGCAAATACTGAGCATGAAAAGCGAGAGCATTCTGAAAGAATCATAGGCATCGACCTCGGCATCAAGAATCAGCTCACCCTGTCGAATGGAATCAGAATCAACTATGAAGTGCCAATAACGGAACAAATGAAGAGGTTGTGCAGGAAGCTGAGTAAGAAACAGTATTGCAGCTACAACTGGTGGAAGACAAAGACGAAGCTGGAGAAAGCCTACGACAAAAATACGAGCATCAAGAAAGACCTCCGAAACAAGCTTGTACACAAACTAACAGAACAGTTCAGCACTATCTGCTATGAGGACGATTCTATCAAAGGTTGGCAGCGAATATGGGGCAGACGAATGTTGAGTACTTCACTCGGTGGAATAACCAGTGCACTTCAACAAAAGGCACGAACACCCAAAAAGGTACCGAGATTTGTTCCCACGACAAAGGAATGTTCGCGATGCAATGCAAGGAACGAGACAAACCTCTCTGATAGGATCTACGAATGTGTTCATTGCGATCTTGTCATGGATAGAGATCTAAACGCTGCAATAAACATCGAGAAGGAAGGAGTACCTACGGTGCGTAGGGAATTCACGCCTGCGGACACTCTTGCCTCTACTCTTGTGGAGTACTTCAACAATATTCCATGCGTCAGAGCAAGCATGGTGGTTGAAACAGGAAGCCCTGCTGTGATCGTGAAGCCCACGATCTTCAGTCGTGGTAGCTCACTTTGGTAAGTTCTTGATTCCGCGATTTTGCCTTAAGCGAAATACATGGATCTTTTCTTCTTCATGCCAATACCTTCTCATGCACTCCTTATTTTGGAACAAATGGTCCAAGTAGGAAGAATGCGAAAAAGATTTCCCACACTCAGGACAGGTGTCAAAACCGGAACGTTCCTCTGAGTGAAGTTGCTTCTGCTGGGTGAGCATCATTCACTGAATATATATGCAAAGAACTATCTAAATATTTTCCGAGATTAAGTGAATTTGTCCTAGAATTCTATGCATCATCGTGCATTTTTCGGTGAAAAATAACACGTTGCCTGAAGCTTTGGCTATCCCTGTCTTCTATCTTGAGACCGCAAAATGGGCACTTCCATTTTTGTGTACCGTCTGGACTGGACAATTTCAATCACATTATGAGGTTTCCCGCACAGATCTGCCGAAATTGATGTCCATTCGCTTTGAATCCACGCTTGCCGATACCATTAGATCCCTTTCTATGAATTTGTTTGGCCAAGGACGCTGTTAAAGTTTCTCCCCGATGCGTTGTAAGTGCCACTTGAGTGTGACCAAGGTCACTTTTGACTAGTCAACAATTAGATCCTTTTCGAATATATCTTCAAGGGATTATGTCAAATTGAGTAAAACACGTTCAGAAACACAGATCTTGCAATCTTTTTCAGATGCGTTGGTCTCATTGGTTCGAGATGCCTCTGATTCAGTAGTACAAGTAAGCTCCGGAAGGGGCATTGGAACTGG
>DATLTL010000165.1:0-14001 GCA_035533635.1 Nitrososphaerales archaeon | reverse complement strand
AACCCCTAAAAGAAAGAGGAAAGACCTTCTCACTCCCACTGCGTTAAGTTTGCTACACGCGACTGATTTCGCCGACCGTTACGAGCGAAATGTCCTTCCACTCCTCCGTGCTGGGTACTTTGTGCTCGCAGATGGATACGTCTACACGGCATACGCCAAAGACGCCGTAAGAGGATGTCACCAACAGTGGGCAAGGAGTGTCTACAGCTTCGCTCCCAAACCCGACGCAGTATTCTACTACGATGTGCCTGTCGATGTCGGAATCAAAAGGATCCTCACTGAACGTCAGAGGTTGGAGTTCTATGAAGCTGGAATGGATCTGACCCTGAGCAACAACGAATACGATAGCTACCGAATCTTCCAGAGCCGTATAATCGAACAGTACAATGCAATGGTCAGCAAGGAAGGATTTATCGTCATGGATGGGACTCTCGATATTGAGCTCCAACAACGAAAAATGCGAGAGCAGGTCCTGAATCTTCTTCCCTCAGAGCTGGCCGCAATCGCATCCAAGGAGTTGAATGTGCCTTGAGTGACATCGCAACGACATTGGCTTCGAGCCATTTTTTCCGTTCTCTGCTTCACGCTCGTTTTGAAGTGGAAACGTTTCTTGCAAATTTCCATGACAGTTTGATCACGACGGGTCAATCTTACGATCCCCAAATAATTCTCCTGAAATGAGCTCAGAAATCAAACATGAATCGAAATCGCGCATTATTTTTTTAGAGCGCTGCGAACATGAAGTCATCAATACTGTAAGGAGATAAGGTGGTTTCAGGATATGGACGTCAGGCGTAATAATCATCGCCACATTTTCTTGATGGTGCTCGGCTCTGGCATATTGATTGCCATAATAATCATATCCGGTTACTCAACGGGAACACCACTTTCGAATACAACTGTCAATGTGCCTTCGACTTCCAATAGCTCGAGCGTCTCGGCATGTTCATGCACCAGTCGGGCTACATCTTACACCGCCATTTCCAGTATTGATTCTCAGACGACATCTTACACCACTACTTCCAGTATTAATTCTCAAACTTCAACGCAGAATATCGCGCAACAGCCGAGAACCGGAGTCATCGTGCCAATATTTGCAGACTATTCGGAAAGCCAGCTAAGTCAAGTGAATGAAGTCATTCAGACCAAGCTTGCCTACCCTTCCGTCCCCATGATAGCTGTAATGAACCCGAGCGGCGGCCCCGGAATCTCCAACAATCCCAATATCTTAGCCGAAGTCAAAAATATGCAGACGGCGAACGTGACGGTTCTGGGTTACGTGCCGACCATCTGGGGAACGAGGAACATCACTTCTGTTGAAGCGGATATCCTGACGTTTCACGACTGGTATCAGGTCAACGGAACATATCTTGATCAAATGCCCAACTGGGAATACAACGGTCCTCAGGGTCAGTGGTACTATCCGGGCCCCGGAGGAACTTACATCCCTTCATATTTCTCGACTCTGACGAATTACGCCAAATCTCTAGGGATGACTTTTGTATTCGGTAATTCGGGAGCGGATGTTCCCCAGAATTTTATTGGTACAGTGACCACAATAGGAATCTTTGAAAATGCGTTTGCGCCTTCGTTCTTTGGCGATCCCTCTCTCACGGGCATTGGTGGCTGGCACTTGAACCAGAACAAGAGTAATTTTGCGTTCTTCAGCTACGGCCTTTCCTCCTTGAATCCATACTATGTTGCGGGGGCTTCCGATTACGTGAGCTACATGTTCTTGACGAACGGAACATTTGGGGATTCGTACGTAGTTCTGCCGCCGTACTTCAATCAGATGGTGTCTACACTAGCGTCGATGGTTTCGATCACCGTTCGCTCGGAGATTCTGAACGGAGCCCAAATTGGTGGAAGTTTTGCAACGACCGTTATCCAACCCGACGGAACTTCAAGCGAGGGTTACACTCCGTTTACGTTCGAGGTTCTCCCCAGTTCCGTCGTAACAATTTCGGCCGAAAGTTTTGCTGGGTACGTTTTCGATCACTGGAGTGATGGTAGTACCAGTCCGGTGATGAATGTCACGGTGACCCAGGCTATGACCCTCATTTCATACTACAGAGTCTAGCTTTTCTCGAACGTCTAACCTGTGAATCCTTTCGAATCCAGTCCAAAATGAGACATATTTTTGTTCTGTTACATCGTTCCTACATTCGAGTTATTCTTCCCGTGCTCGGATGAAAAAATTTGATCCATTTTGGGTTGATGGAACGGAGCCTTTTTCATCTTGAATTTTGACGCTGTATGAGTTTTGGAAAATAGAATCAATCGCGAACGTTTCTTTGAAGAATGGGAAGTATGGATCATCCAGTTCAACCCTTGTCTGGACTGATGGAGGGGGCTTTCGCGCCTTTTCCCTTAGAGCCGGCGATCTTGTGCAACTGATCGACACGCCTACTAACCATTGAGCTCACCTTCTCCCTTAGCTCATCTGGAGAGATGTTCTTGCCGCGCAAAGCTGCGACCTGACCCGCAAGCGATTTGTCTCCCAGCATCGTGAACCAACCTTCAAAGTCTCCACGTTCAACATGGAATTTGATCGAGGACTGGTCGATACTCTTCGCGCTGGCAGCAAGTTCGTCCAAACTCTTTGAAGTAACACCGAGAGGTTGCCCCTCATCTTTGTAGAAAGTAAAAGCCTTGTCGGGCGCTACAGTCCTGAGCACATTGGTTGCCTCGTCTTTTCCAACTTTACCATCCTCGCGATTCAGTAGCTTGTAGAATCGAACCTTGATCGGGTCGTTTATGATGAGCGAACTTATCAAGGCCCACCCTAAGACGAAGGCTAGCTCCGCGAAAGTAATGGGCAAAAGATTGTAGAAACCAAACAGCGCTATTCCCATTACCAGTGCCACGTCGACAATTATCGCTGTGAAAAGAGGCTTGCTCGGTTTGGATCGCCAAAAGTGCTTTCGCTCTCTCAGGATGAACACGTTGAAGAGCCCGCTGAAGACAAGATATGCAAAAATGAACATGTGCAACCTTTCCAAGTCTCCGCTCAAGCCAAAACCGGTCATGCCAACATAGAGAGCCGCAAGGGATTCAGCAACTGTCAGAGCACCCACGAGGACGCCAAGCCTTACGAGCCAGCCGATGTTCCAAGTGTCGGGCTTTTGCGAGAACCTGACCGTGTCAGTCGAAATGGAGAGGGTGACAAAGTCCGTGAGAAAGAGGTACAGCACCATACTGAAGATCGAGACTACAAAGTTTCCTGTTATCAGGAAAGCCAGTACCACGAAGACCACAACCTGAAACGTCTTGACTACTTTGTTGATGAGCCACGTGAGAACTCTTTGGTACACCATCCTTCCGATCTTGACCATTTCAACTATTGGCTCCAGTCCATCGCTCGTGAGTACTGCGCTCGCAGCACCTTTGGCCACATCGGTAGCACTTTTGACCGCAATACCCACTTCTGCCTGCTTGAGAGCCGCCGCGTCGTTGATGCCGTCGCCGGTCATCCCCACCACGTGCTTCATTCTCTGGAGTCCCTTGACAATCTTGTACTTGTCCTCAGGATAGATTTCGGCGATGCCTGAACTCTCTTCGACGATCCGGGCGAATTCATCCTCACTCGTAGACTGCCCTAATTCGGACATCTTCTGAATTCTGGGGCCTAGAGATAGTTTCTGCGCAACCTCCTGCGCCACGAGAAGTGCATCACCGGTTAACATCTTGACAGATATGCCCAGAGCCAAGAGCTCCTGCACGAGTTTGGGAGAATCTTCCCTGAGTTCGTCAGAAAGCGCGCTCAGTCCCACCAGAACAAATTTGTCTTCGGTTTCGCCTCGAGCGACCGCGAGAACTCTATAGCCCTTTTTTGTGAAATCCTCTAGGTTCTGATTGACCTCCTTCCTCTTTGATTCTTCGATCTTGCAGAGGTCAGAAATTGCTGACACCGCTCCCTTTGCTGCGTAGAATTTCCCTTTCTCACTTGAAATCGCCGCTTTCGTCATTCTGGTGGAGGGATCGAAGGGGAAAAATTCACCCTGCTTGTATTGCGACATCTTCAATCCTCTTACTTCTCCAGAATTGAGGAAGGCCAAGTCTATCGGATCCTGGTTTGCCTCATTCGAGGCAAGTGCTCCAAAGAGAACGACGTCCGAATCGTTGAAACTGTTGTACGCGGCTGTCTCCGAAACTATCAGTTTGTTCTTTGTCAGCGTACCTGTCTTGTCGGCGCACAATACGTCCATGGTTGCAGCGTCCTCCGAAGCGCTGAGTCTGGTTACGAGCACCCCCCCGCTTCGCGAGTTCCATTGATCCCAGCGCCATGCTGATACTGAACATTGCAGGAAGCGCGACCGGTATCGCGGAAACAAGGAGGACAAGGGCCAGCGGGATTATTTCGATCAGGTCAACGTGCCTCGCTGCTGAAACAAATACCGCAATCCCAAGCAGGGAAACTACCATCGCGATGAGCCAGCGCACCACCTTTGTCGTCACCTCTTCCATGTGGAGTTTGGGTTTCGCGAGCTGAACCAGCTCAACTGTCCTTCCAAAGAAAGTCCTAGCTCCTGTGGCGGTCACAGTGCCACTGACTTCGCCCCTGGTGAGTACAGATCCACTGTTGATGGTCTCTTTTTCTTTCCTGGAGACGGCGAGCGATTCCCCGGTCAGCGCCGATTGATCCACCTCCGCGTTTCCATGCGCCACCATGACATCCGCAGGAACTACATCACCAGCCCTGAGACGAATCGTGTCTCCGACCACAAGTTCTCGTGCTGGTAGCGAAATCCACTTTCCATCCCTCTTCACCTTCGCCTGGATGTTCAATTTCTCCTTCAGGAATTCTACAGCGGAGTTTGCCCGCTTTTCCTCAAAGATGCTGAGAGCTGCATTGAAAACAAGCAGGCCACTGACAATGTATGTGTCGGCGTAGCGCCCAAGCAAGAACGTGAATGCAATCGTTATCTCGAGCATCCACGGGGTAATGCCCCAAAATTTCTTTGCTACGAGAAGGGCGAAGCTGGTCTTCTTGACGGGAACTTCATTGTAGCCAATTTTTGAGAGCCTGTCGGAAGCTTCGGAGGAGGCGAGTCCTTCCTCGGCGTATGGAGTTTCGCCGTTTCCCCTCTGTTTTCCTTCGGACAAATTATCCACCTTGACCAATCAACCATGGCGATTCAGTTATGAATTCATTTCTGTCTTGCACCGCGACGAAATCCAAGAGCTAGCATTGCGAATCGGTTTAATTTGTTGATACGTCAAAAACTCGTGCAGGTCATTCAGGACTGTGATAGAACTATCCTCGCATCTACCACGTAGCTTCCTGTATCGTTTACGATCAGCAGGTTGATGTCGAGCTGTTTAACGCCAAGGTCGACGATCAAACGCGAAATGCCAGTAATCGAATTAACGACCGAGCCTCATCATAATTCCTGTTTCTCGCTGACAGGAGTGTGGAGACCCTGCTGCGCTTCACCATGTCTCTTGCCGCGTCTTCAAATATTGGGCACAGTCCGTAGCTCAACGCCTTGAAGACCTCCGCATAAATCCCTCCCAGTCTGATCACTATAGCTTTGCCAAACGTGGCATCGTCGATTCGGTACTGTTATGACTTCGGTTGATTGGGCGTGAAATTCATTAGTTAGCAGCCGATAAGTTAACAGTGCCCTCACTCGCAGTACCGCGTCGCTGAAAAGGAGCTGGAGAGAGTCGGTCCCCGGGAACAGGAAAGATAGACGATGTATCTTATGATGATCAGTCGATTTGTCCATGGAGCTTCTCATTTCGTGTCGAACTTGGTTACCTGGAAGTGAAATGTGACTGGTTTGCGTCAATATTTGATCATAAATTGAGCAGCTCGTTTTCATATCTGGCCTTTCTTTCTCCAATCATAGAGATTGTTCTGCGATGCTAACAAATGAAATCTTAGGGATGGAAGTAATCGGGTCGGACGGATTCAAGCTCGGAAAGATAAAAGACACCGAATTCGACGAGAGCACTTGGAAAATAAACTCCCTTGAAGTTCATTTGGAGAAAGACGTCGCAGAAGAACACCATTTGAGACACCGGTTCAGAAAGACCAGAGTTCTAATTGGCGTAGATCACATTCAGAGCCTCGGAGACAGAGTAATCCTGAAAGGGTCAAAAGAGGATCTCTTGACGCTCGTTGCCTCAGCTACTTCTACTGTTCCGGAAGAGCAAAAGCAACAGATACCAGAAGCGGTTGCTGGAACGTCTCAAACCCAACATCCGATTCTATGAAAAGCAAAAAGATGTTTGTAAGAGAACAGCAACTATCTGCTTCTCCTCCTTTTTGGTATTGATGCGGGGAAGCGCTATTTTCAAGAGCTTTCATCTCCTACTATTTAGTGTTCAAACTTTCGAAGCTCTCTTTTGAAATGCGACGAAGAAGAGAATCTAACCTGTGTTATCGGCTCTCTGCAGATGACCTTGTGCTAACTCTTGAACTTTCTCCGCCCTCTCGGCTGATACGGCTTGCCATAAATCGGCGATACCGGCTACTTTAGGAATTTGAATTGGATTTTCCTCTGCATTCTCGTTAAATCACGCTCAAGTATTACACTTTCCGTAGTCTGGCAAACCATTACCATCGTTAAGTAGCCGGTAACAATCGGATTGATATGACACTTCGCTAGTTACGCCTTGAACTTCTTTTTGATGAACTAATTTACGTTGTGACTGCCTAAGAGAAACTGCTGATACTCCTTACACAACTTCTTTGATTCGGAGCAAGTGGTTGGAAACATCGGACCAAACTGCCGTATCAACTCCCCGTCTAAGGTGCAACGAACCACTTCATTGTCACAAGTTGGTCGCGAACTGTTAAATAAATTGGAAATGATCAGAACCTGCAGCTGCCATGGTGGAACGGAAGAAAAAAGGGAAAAGATCAATGGATCACGCCGACGACGCTTTCCTCAACCGGTTGGACGATTCCCGTCTGCTCCGCGTAATCAACAAGATCTACAAGAAGGAGTACGGCTATTCAGCAAAGAAGTATCTGCTAACTTGCGCTCCGCGACCACAGGCGGAACGAATACTGAACACGCTCGAATTGGCTCCCCCTTCGATTACGAAGATGTTCAAGAGGCGACTCGATGGGAAGTACAAGAAAGACGAGTGGACACCCATGATACCGTTTCCGGCCGTAAAGAAAAATGGCGGCAAGAAGCAGTTCGTTGAAGAAACGAGAGACTTCAATGGCTTTACGGTGGACTTTCCCGAGCTAGCCGGAGAGGGCAGACTGTTGTATACCACCATGAAACCTTCTGAATTCCTAGCCTACGCTTACGATGGAGAGTTGATCGAAAAGCGGTCGGACGACGATGTTCCCTCCACAGAATCTAGTGTGAAGCGGAAAGAGGAACGCCTCAGGGAGGGCAAACCCCTGAAGACGCCTTATCTTAAACTCGACTTGGCTCGCTGCAGGTTCGTTCTGCATGACGGCAGGCATAGAGTGGTGGCTGCCGACGAGCGTGGAGTCAAAGAGATCCCGGTCATGATCGAACACCAGGTTCCTACCGTGAGGGGCGAGTTATCGTGTCTTCGAAACAGGAATCGATGGAGAAAAGAGGACGTTACTTCTCAGAATCTGCGCGCAAACCAGCGCGTGTGAGTTGCATAGCAAAACCTGCTAAACACATGGGAAACCCATGACTGAGCCGGTAAGTCGTCGAAGAACAAAGGAGTAAGAACGTGCCTCACAAAACAGATAAGAAACTCGTCTGCAAGAAATGTGATGCAAATTGACAGCTGATTCTCATATCAGGCGTTACAGAATCCATCCAGGTCAGAAGGTCCGCTTGGATCACTGGGATCCCAGCGACACCTCAGGTTTCGATGGGAGAAAGGAAGACGCCCTAAAAGAATCAGAGAAACTGACCCGTAAAATGGAACAACTTCAAGAGATGCTCTATGCCGAACACAAACACAAGGTGCTGATTGTTCTCCAAGGGATGGATACCGGCGGCAAAGACGGCACCATCAGGCGTGTCTTTGATGGAGTCAATCCGCAAGGTGTGCGAGTGGCGGGCTTTCGGGTCCCAACTCCCGAAGAACTCAACCACGATTTCTTGTGGCGCGTGCACACACAAGTACCTGGCAATGGTGAAATCGTCATATTCAATCGCAGTCACTACGAGGGTGTACTGGTCTCGCGGGTCCACAAGTTAGTTCCTGAAAAAGTCTGGAAGGCCCGCTACCAAGAAATCAACGATTTCGAAAGATCGCTGTGCGAAGAAGGTACGACCATATTGAAGTTCTATTTGTACATTGACAAAGACGAGCAGAAGAAACGATTGCAAGATCGACTTGATGATCCTACAAAGAGGTGGAAATTTAGCGTTCACGACCTGCCTGAACGAAAGTTCTGGTCCGAGTACATGAAGGCATATCGGGATGCTTTGGAAAAGACTAGCACCAGATGGGCTCCTTGGTACGTTGTACCGGCGAATCATAACTGGTTTCGAGATGTCATCATCTCTACAGTTATTGTGAGAACTCTCGAAGAGCTGGACATGCATTATCCTCCAGGGGCCAAAGATCTGAAATCGATCGTCATAAAGTAGGAAATTATTACTGATGATCCATCAACAAGTTAAATCAGAATGTGGGCGAAAGTCAAAATGGCATACAGGAGAGGATGAGTCGTTCCTAATAACATGACAGACAAGGATGCGGCCGTAAATGATGCGTCAGTTTCGCCGGAGTCCAAGGATTCCTCGACGAGGCATCGCATGCGGAAAGACTTCGAAAATCCCCGATTAGAATGGCGTAGGTTGTTCGGCGAGATCTTTGGCACATTCTTCCTCGTTGTCGTCGCCGCGGGGGCCGATGTTGTTAACGCGGTAAGCTTGGGGGCGGTTGGTCGTGTTTCAGCTGTCGTAGCGCCCGGCGTAATGGTGATGGCAATTATCTTGTTCATGGGAGCTGTCTCGGGAGCTCACCTGAATCCAGCTGTGACTATCGGCTTCGCTGCGCGCGGAGACTTTCCGTGGAAGCGAGTTCCAGGGTACATCGCCGCGCAGCTCCTTGGCGCGACCGTGGCGTGTGTGTTCCTATGGCTTATGTTTGGCAAAGTTGGGATGTTGGGGGCTACCGAGCCTGGGCCGGGATTCTCGGACCTCCAAGCGATGATGATAGAGCTGGTGCTGACGCTCGGACTGGTGAGCACTATCCTAGGGACATCATCTAAATCGCAAAACGTAGGTCCACTCTCCGCACTGGCCGTAGGTGGATACATCGCGCTAGCAGGTCTATGGGCTAGCCCGATAGGCGGCGCATCAATGAATCCCGCTCGGTCATTCGGACCAGACCTTGTGCTCTTGAACTTCGCTCACTTCTGGGTCTACTTAGTGGGTCCAATCGCCGGAGCGTTGCTAGCTGTCGCCGTGGCGTACGCGCTTCGAGGCCCCGGAGGTGACGAGCCCGCAATCCAAGCGGCTCAGGGCCGGCTCGGGGAGTTCCTAGACCCTCATACCAAAGAGGAAGATGAGAATCTTCACAAAGACAAGCCGAAAAACTGACTGTCCACCCTCCCCAAAAACGCAGGTCGAACGGGATTCTCTCATGCAACAAGTTTGTTATAGAACAATCATGCATGATGAATTAAGCGCGAGTTCGCAATTAGATACGACTAACATGGAACAATTACCGAAAGCGAAATGTGACACCTGCTCCACTACGTTCGGAGACATCGACGAGTTAGCAATACACAAGCTGTCTCACGGAGCAAGTGGAACACCCAACATGGCGGATGGGTCATTTGAAGAGGCTGAATCTGAAGATCTATCTGAAGAACAACGAAACGACCGTTCAAATGCAATATCTAATCGGGCAGAATTAGACAATTATCGAGACGACTCCGAATGTGAAGTTAATCCAGATCAAACCCCGAAGCAGACAAAGACGATTCGGCCCATAGACTACGTCTGAACAATGTGAAATTCAAAAAACATCTTGGATAGTGTTTTCGATGAACAGCGAAGAAAGAGAAGCAGAGGAAGAATCCCAAGCAGTGGTGCAAGAGCGCGAGGTAGCAGCGGAACCAGATGCCGAGTCGGAAACTGAAAAAGAATCTGAAGAGATGGAAGCCGAGACTGAAGAAGAGTCGGAAGAGCACGAGTCCGAAGAGATAGAAGACAGGGAAGACAAAATGCAGGGCGACTAGGACCGAGAGACAAGCAAAGCTTCAACACCCCAGCAGGAAAATCGGCGCGAAATTCTCAATCGTGAATATTTTTTGTTCTCAAGTATTGTTAGAGGAATATCAAACTATTTTCTTCATCGCGTCATAAAAAACTCTGACGTTACAAATTTGTCTCTTGATCTTAAGGAAATAAATGGAAAATACGTTCTCGGCATCAGTTCATCTGTAGCAGCAAAAGAAGAGCTAGTTCGCAAAGGGTCGGGAAGAAAGAAAATTGTAATATTATTTCTTGCCTCGCTTTCTCTTGCGGTCGCTCTGGATATAGCGGGCATGTTACTTCCAGACGCAAGCTTCGGCAGAACGCTGATCTACCTGGGATTCTTTCCGGCGATATTGGTCAACATTATCAGCGCGCGGTACATCATTAGAAATATTTCCCAGCCCTCGCAAGAAACCGTTAGTCATCAGGTATGACATTAGAAGAGTTATTGGTGATCCCCGATGTTTGTAAAACTCGTAAAATTGATCATGAACTACATACTCAACGACGGGGTAAGAGCCTCTAATGTAACAAAACTTTCTTTTGATGTCAAACCGATCAATGGAACCCCTACTTTAGGCATTGATGCAATAATTACCATTGAAACAAAATTGGTATTAACTCCAAAAGAAAATCGGAGAAGAATTTTAGTAATATTGTTTCTAATATCGCTGGTTTTTATGATTGGACTCTCAACAATTGGTCTCTTACTTCCCTACGCTGGGTTGGGTAGAACATTGGTGCTTCTTAGCGAGATTCCAGCGTTTGTCTTTACCATTGTCTGTACAAAATTCTTGATGAAAAGAAAGTCACGAAGTAGTGTTTCAAACCAAGCTCGAGTAACGCAGAGTCGCCCTATATGAAATAGAATCAGTACAACGAGTTTACCTGTACGGACATGTAGCACCCCAGCTAATGTCAAGAATAAGAAGATAGCAACAATTTCTCTAACCGTTCCCTCCCATAGTACTCCGTAAAGTGCCCATCAAACCGGCGCTAGAAATGGATCTCATATAACGATTTGTTCGATCCAGCTCACGACATTATCGCAGCATACATAACTAGTATTCTTTATTCTCCCTTCTTGAGAAACAGATAGGGATATGGCGGTCTGACATTCTCTGTGGTTTGCCGACCTGCAATTTTCACAAATCACGTTAGATTTAGACATGATACTTTACACATTACACTCCCGTTAACTCGGCCATAAGAATTCATTTGAAACTAGTAGAAGCTCGAAGATAAAAATATCTACACTTGAGATAAGCACTACATACGGGAGTACTCACTTATCCTCACAGTTTTGGCGCGCCGACTCGTTCCAACTCATTTTCAGCCGCACCGTACTGGGTTGTAAGCTCCCCTATTGGGTGGACGCGCGTTGAGGGATGGCCTAGTCCGTCTCGCTTCTTGCTTTCTCTTTCTTTTGCCATTTGCTTTCTGTTGGCCCTGTCTATCTTTCCAGCGAGCTTTGTTCGAGGACGCTTGATGTTCATGGCTGGTCAGATACTTTTCCCGATTTCTTCGCAGTAGTATCGGTTGTCTTTGGGTTCGCCGTGACTAATTCGTCACTCCCTATGTATGTGTAAATGCTTTTTTCTCCTTCTTCCTTAATCTTGCTTACTTTTTCTTCTGACATTTTCTTTTTACTCCCATCTCAACATGTGGAAAGTCAAATGAAACTTGACCTCTCAAATGATACCTAAGAAGTTGGGCAAACGCCTCTGGGGTTCTCCCAAATCGACTAGAAACCTGAAAAATCAGGCTTTGTCTGACCAAACTCCGCGTACCTGGCTAAGCGCGTGTGCGCGCACTCATGACCCGATGTCATTCGTTTATCAAATGATTTGATGTTTCAATCATTCTATTTCTGGCGAATGACTTTTTCTTCGAAATCTAGTCATTAGCTGAACGATTCATTCTCATAGCGCGGGGACGCATTATCTGACAAGGTTTTGAAACTTGGATAACATTGAAATTCCTGAAGATGTAAAGAATATACTTGGGTCAAACGAGCAGGTCCAGATCTATATCCGCCAGCAATTCTACCATCCAAAGATAAACATCGATTCAGTTGTTATTACAAACGAAAGAATAATTCTTAGACATCCCCATGCAGCCGGGTTGAAGAAAGACTATACAGATTTCAATTATCAGGACATTTCAAACGTCGTGATGAAAAAAGGTATAATCCGTTCAACTGTGAGTTGTACGCTTCGATTCGGTGGAGATCCACTAACCTTGAGTGAGCTCCGCAACTCTGATGCTGAGAAAGCATATGGACTAATCAGGGAGAATCTCGCCCGATATCAATCGCCTTCTGCCGCGCGGCCCGAAGGAATCCCTCCTGCCCAGTTACAGAGCGGCTCATCATCTACAACTACAACTGTTACAACAACAACTTCGCCGAAGTCGACATCATGAATCAGTCATGGGCCTCACCCAGCTGATCGCACGAGTCGGAGAAATGACGTCGCCTGTGCTTGGATTGATCTAGACACTTTTCATCGAGATTGTTAGCATTTATACTTAAAACTGAAATTAGCCTGTATTCATTGTTGTTCTAGATGGCAGTCAGAATATCCGGTGACAGTCACTTCCAGTGGGGAATAAACATTGACGATATGTGGAGATATGCTGGGCTCCCCCCTCCAAAATCAGTTGCTATTCCATACTTGTTGTCGACCTCGTCCCAAAGCGGCAAGTTTAATCTTCCAGCGCAAAAAACAGCAAATGCAGATGACTCGAACAATCTTGACACTGCTCACCTTGCCGAAGTTCTTGCAGCATTTCTAAAGAGGCAGGGAGTAGATTTCGTACGGTGCTGGTTTCCATGGAACTTTTTCGAACGAAACGTGGCGCATCGACAATCTTCCCGGCAAGCACAATATTCAGCTTCTTATGATGCGTCTACCCTTTCAGGGTATCGATTTCCTCTGGATAATTTTGTTTCAAAGATGAATGAATATGGCATCGGAATAATTGGGGTATTGGGCAACGGCTACAACCGATTCCTTCCTGAAGGTCTTGAAACGAATAATATTGATGAATTCGTGAAGAGACTAGCCTTTTCATCAACGCACATTGTACGACATTACAAGGACAAAGTCAAGTTGTGGCAAATAGAAAATGAGCCGAACTGGTGGAGAGCGCATCATACCATTCAATGGCGTAAGGGCCGAATCTGGCTCGAGGCACAGAGCCAAGAAGCGATCCTAAGCGCGCTTCACAATGTAGTGAGAACAGAGTGCCCAGATGGGACAATCATGATTAATCTGGAAGCGGACAGCAAGAGATTCAGATTTGCGAGTTTCTTTCCAAGATTAACAGCTCCGATGGATTGGAGGCTCTATGCGAAGTACTGCGACATTCTTGGTCTGGACTTTTATCCGAATTACTACCACTCTACCCCGATAGACGCTTCATTACTTGGGAGGACCGCAACGGAAGCAAAGAAAATGACTGGGCTTCCGATATTCATTATTGAAACGGGCTACCCAACGGGCCCGCATGCCTTGGGGTATAATGAGGCGAATCAAGCCAAATACATTCGCTCTGCGTGCGAGGAGGCATTTTCCTGCGACGCGATAACTGGCCTCGGTTGGTTCAGATTTTCCGACAGCTACTGGAGATCCTTTCCATTTCCTGAGAACCATTTCGGATTGTTAACGAAAGAGGGAGCTCCAAAGCTTGGGTGGAACGGATACTTGAACGAGATCAAACAGAGGCAGTGATGACACGAAGCAGATCGCCATTCAGTGAATCATATTGAATATGGATGCCCGTCCTCTTTAATCCTCACTTCGGATTTACGCGAATAGATTTTCAGCAC
>DATLTL010000164.1:0-7956 GCA_035533635.1 Nitrososphaerales archaeon | reverse complement strand
TTTTCAATCGCAAATGCTGAAAAGTGGTTGTTCCAGTACCCGTAGGTCGTCTTAACCTTCGATGAAATTTCTTTGACTCTGGCTACCCAAGGCTTGACCTCCTCCTCGGAATACTTGTAGTTGTACCAGAGTTTCTCACCTCTTCCATGCCACCTGACAAACGCGAATTCTTTCGTTGTTACATTGAGATCTACTGGAAGCAACGGCTCGTCGACTATTGTATTGGATACATCATATTTCGCCAAGAGTGATCTAACTTGTTTTGCATCTTCAAGCCAACTCTCATTCCTGAACTCTACGGCAAACTTGTACCCTTTCGGCAAAACTTCGCAAAATTTCTCAAGCGTATCTACCTTGTCGAAGGAGAAGCTTGGCGGCAGTTGGATCAGAAGAGGTCCTAGCTTGTCTGTTTCACTGAGCGGTTGAAGCAGTCCTACAAAGTCATTCAAATCGACTTCCACTCCCAGACCGAGATCAAGTTTTTTCCTGTGGGTGATCAGCTGGGGGAGCTTCACCGAAAACTGGAAGTTTTTAGGAGTGTTCTTCGCCCACCCAAATACGAGGCCTCTCTTCGGGTTTGCGTAGAAGGTTGAGTCAATCTCGGCCGTTTTGAAGATCTTGGAATAATAGGAGAGTTTGGGCGTCTTTGAATCAGGATAGAAAATCTTCTCCCATTCCTTGTAAGACCAGCCGGACGTCCCTATCTTGAGAGTCATTAGTTCTATTCACGCTTTCTCAGATCTTCATAAATTAAATCCAGCAGTTTCTGTTGCGCGAGGATGATGCCGAGCTGGAGTGCTTCGGTCGGGTTCATCCCTGCGAGTGAGTAGTCTTCAATCGCGTCAGCAAAATCCCAAGTAGAAACCAGAGCTTGCTTGAAGACCTGCTGGTCTTCCTTTCGAAGCGATGCCCAGAACGGTCGCCATGATTCAAGTTCTTCCTTTAGTTTCGGGAAGCGCTTCCAGCCGCCAGATTTTGCGATCAGCGATGACACTAGATCCGAGTATTCGTCAGGCATCTAGAGAAAAACCTCGGCATACTGCATTTCCTCGGATTTCATGAGCAGCGCCTTCTTCTCCGAGAACTTTATTGCAATTTTGGAATGCAGAAAAAACTGTTCAGACCAAGCTTTAGCAGAGGCAACGACAAACTCGACCTCGGTTTTTGTGCCACGTGAAATGTAAGATAATGCGGAAGACATCAGTGTTTGTAACCGTTCAATTTCTTCTTTCGAGTTGTCCTGCTCGTTGAAAAGATGATCCACGCCCGAAACGAAAACGGAATTTGCCCTATTTTCCTTGACCAGCCGAGGAAGTTCCTTTGCAATAATGTCGTAGAGTTGATAGCACGTAAAAGCGCGGACCAAAATTATCGAGTCAAGCATTTTCTTCGTGCGGCTTGAGTTTTTCTTCCCGGGAAACAATTTTGCAATTAGATATGGATCAGCTGAGTTTGCTGCATCGATATAGATCGCGCGTGACTCTGATGCCCTAACAGCATTCGCACAGAGGATGTTCATCATTCTTTCAGTTGCAGTTCCATAGAGAAACGCGAGGGCGTGGCGCGGCAACCCTCTTGGAAGTAGCTCGGTGTCAATTCCGTTCCCGAAGGTGAGGCCGCGAAGCTGAGAGGCTCTCTTCACCGTGATGGGAAGTGGCTGAAAGGGCAAATTGCTTTCCTGTTGTTGAATCTCGCAGTGCCGGGAATTAAAAAGTTACTGTAATATTACAGTAATTCGTATATATCTTGTCCGGGGCGTATATTCAAGACGCGCCTTGGGAAGGACAGTCCCGTCGTTTCGGATGGTAATTGATTTAGAAATAAGGAGAATATCAGTATTTTACGGGAAACGATTTGAAAATAAAAAGGACAAGGTAGCATTGAGCAAAATTCTAAGCCTCTCCAAGCGAAATTCGCATGTTTGCTCCGAGGCCGTCCGACTGTTTCCGATCGAATCCATAATAATGGCAATACTGCTTGAGCGGCAGAAAGCAATTGAAAACCTCATGCGTGACAAGTCCATGCGAAGCGCCCCGCTCGCCGAGATAAGCTAGAACTCTTGCTCTAATTTCAAGCAATCTTCCACAAGTTGAGGATAGTTTCTGATGTTAGTGCTTTTTGTGCTGACCCTTTGCTTGGTCCTTTGCACTTGCGGCTGTTCTCTCTCCCCTAACGAGAGATAGTGTTTTGGCGACCTCAGTGATTACCGCTGATTTCAGAGTCCCATTTCTTTTCTCTATTGAGACGTATCCCGATGGCAAAAAGGAACGAGAGGGAACCTTTGCGGTAACGGCATCAGGATTGTATCCAAGCCTTCGTGTAGCTTCTGCAAGCTCATCTAGCGCAGGTTCTTTTACAGATCTATCGAGGGGAACCCTTCTACCCTGCTCACGGCTCAACGTGGAGTTGAAGTAATCCACCCAAAGTACAAATCGTTTGTAGTCCTTCAAAAGAGAACTACTCTCCAAACAGGTGATAATCTAATTGCACAATATGTTACTTTGAAACAAGTACTGCATTGATTACGCCATCTTGTGCGGGCCTCGAGGTTACTCTGGCATTCCCAAGTTCGGTACCAATAAGCGCTCCTTTTGTGATCACACCCCGGCGCTCGTAGTCTCTGTTGGCAGGGTTCTCGAGTACGCGCGTTATCTTAGTTTTCTGAGTCTTGCCGGTAGAATTGTCATGAACGTTAGCCTGATCTGCAAACTTTAGACTTGTCTTTTCACTACCACCCATTGTTCTTCGGTGATAATTTTCGGCTTCACCAAGCAGGGTTTCGGCCGCATAACCATCTTTCTCGTAAGCTCTTCTCGATCTGAAATGCTTCGTCCTACCGCCAGTAAGTTTTCTTTTCCGTAAATTCTCAATCGGTTTTACCAAAGCAAACCACTCAATTTATTCTAAGTAACCACTACTCGATTCTTGCTTTGCATATAAACACTTCAGACTCGAATGGAGCTTCTATTGTGTACCAGTAGGAGCTTTCTCAATTTGCTGAGCTTTTGAAATAAGTCCTTGCTTTGCTACTTGCTTTCTCTGTTCTTCAGGATTGTGGCTAAGGCCGAAATAGTCTGCAAAATTGTCAGTCGTATTGAATACCCTTGATCTTCCGCGCCTTTCGAAGCGAAGGAACCCAATCTCTGACAATTCCTTGAGATGTGAATACGCAGCGGAACCTCTCCTCTGCACGAGTTCATGTGCGCTTACTGGCTGCAGATAAACAACGTATGATAAAGTCCTAAGAGCTGAAACCGAGAGCAGTGGCTTTGTAGCAAATCTCTTAGCGATAGAGTTGTAATTGGGTTTTAGTTGTATAGAATACATCGGCCCCTCGATTTCTTTTAGTTCAATTGCTGCAAAAGTAACATTGATCCTTCTAGCAAGATCCTGCATCAGCTCGTTGAGCCTCTTTTTCGATACCACTTTCGCTACCTTGGAAATTTCATCCAAGCTGAGTGGTCTGCCCGAAGCATAAAGTGCTACTTCGATCCGAGCTTGTGTCTCTTTAGAAAGAGTTACATGAGCATCCGCTTCTTCGGGAATCTTAGTTTCCACCAAATTAGTCGCCACGGAAAATTACCTAGACTGTCGTGACTGGAACGCCTGAAATCATGATATCCTCGTTGTCGGTCTGCTCGAGGATAACAGTTCCTTCCATTGCAAGGAACAGAAAGAAGATAAAAAATTGAGCCTTCTCAAGAGCATCCCGTCCTTGAGCAAACTGTGAGAAGAGGAAATTGTTAGTCCTTTTGATCTCTGACAAAACAGAAATCCTGAACTCATTTACCTGTTCAGAGATCTTGTTGAGAAACATATCAGGCTCGAAAGTGTATTCCGGTTCGAGCAGAAGGTTGATTCTATCCTGCTGTTTCCTTCTTCCCCGTATAATGTCTTCCAGAATTGACTCGAGCGTTGATACGAGATCCTCAATTGAAGTGGAGTAAATCTCTTGTCGGAAAGGCATTTCTAACAACAGGGGAACGTCACCAGAGATGTCTATCCTTTGCAACCTCGCCTCCTTGATTTTATCCAAAATGAAGAGCGTCTCCACTTTCAATCTGTAAATTAACGCTGATGACAGTGCCGCGGAACCGCAGAGTCTAAGATCCAAGAATTCACTCTTGCTGATCAGGTCAAGGAAGGTGGTAAGCAGCCGCTCCAAATCCACCTCCCAGGGTTTGTTAATCTTGTTTCCATCCGGGTTCAGTAACAGATTCAATGGCGGTCTTGATAGTTCTCTTTTCCTCTGAGCATCAGGAGAGATTTCACTCACTCTTTACTTCGACCTCCATGCCGCTTTTGTACCTGATTACCTTAGAACTGCCCTGAGTCATATAGACCCCTATTACTGAGGTCGCTTTCGAAACCACGGTATCCTTCAGACTTACAATGACGATCTGTGCGAAAGCGCATCTTTCCGCGAGTATCCCTGCAAATTTTCCAGAATAAACGCTGTCCAAGTGGGCATCGACTTCGTCGAAAAGATAGAACGGTGAAGGAAAGACCGCCTGAATTGCGAGAATAAACGAAATAGCAGACATTGTCTTTTCACCTCCACTGACAGAGCTCGAATCCCTAGGGAGTTTTCCGGGGAACTGAGCCATCAAGAAGACTCCACTGTCAAAGATGGAATCTGGTTTCTCAATTTCGAGCCAAGCGTTTCCACCGGTGATCTTTGTGAAAATGATTCTGATTTCCTTATCGATCTTCTCGAAAGCATCCATGAAGACCTTTCTTTTTTCGGTGTCGATAGTCTCGATAAATGTCACGATGGCGTTCCTTTCTTTCTCAAGTTCGTTCTTCCTTACAGAAGAATACTTGTAATTCTCAAAGATTTCACGGTAATTTTTGTCGGCATTGAAATTCACATTGTTTCTGAGCGCATTGAACTCCCCGTTCAACTCGCGGAGCAGCTCGTCTGCACCCTCGAAGGCTTCGATTGGCTCCGCGTATCCAAATATTGAAAGTTCGCCGACAAGATTTCGTTCATTATCCAAGAGACGATTAAGATCGTTCGTCGTCGAAAAGTATTCCTTGTCAGCTTGAGACAGGGATCTTCTCACCGATTCTTCCTCGACTTTCAAACTTTTCAGCTTCGTGTCGATAGAATCAAGCATTGGTTGGTACTTTGCCGCTCTGTCGATTGTCTCAGCCTCCCTTTCCATTAGCGACGCGAGGCCTGCCTCAAGTTGTCGTAGTTTCGGTTCGCTATCCTCGAGAAATTTCGATCGCTCGGCGAATTTACTTTCGCTTTCAGAACTCTGCTGCCGCAATCTCTCGAGTGAAGGCCGCTGATTATTCTCCAAATCTCCTCGAGCTCGCGTTATTTCAGT
Source organism: Nitrososphaerales archaeon (assembly GCA_035533635.1). Classification (GTDB taxonomy): domain Archaea; phylum Thermoproteota; class Nitrososphaeria; order Nitrososphaerales; family CADDZS01; genus DATLTL01. The sequence goes on along the minus strand of DATLTL010000164.1, from coordinate 2,620 downwards.
TGCAATGTCTCTGATTTCTGCTATTGCCGCTTCTAGTTTCGAGTCGAGTTCCATTCTTCTCTTATTGATCTCTGCGGATCGCTGATCGAATGCGGAAAAGTCAAAAGCGGAAAGCATTGATGAAAGTTTCCGTGCTCCAAGCTCAATGCCTGTCAATCGTCTTTCGACGATAGTCCTTTCATCCTCAAGTTTCCCAATCTCTTCAAGTGTTGACTTGAGTCTGTCGTTAAGAGTCTTAGCGTCCTGAGAGTATTTTGAAACGAATTGTTTTGTAGTTTCGAGTTTCGTCTCGATCCTAGAGATTTGCATATCGTGTTCCCGCTCATTCGATTCGTGGGATTGCGCCTTCGCGTGAAGATTGATAATAGCATTTTTTCTCTTTTCAATTAGCGTGCGGAGCGAACCCAGCACATCTTTGATCCCTTCATAACCCGCCTGCTGGTTCAGAAGCTCCGCTAACTGTGTATATTTGGCCGAGTACCCAGTTTCAAACGCGAGTATGTCTGGTTCGAAAACGTCGCCCGCAAGTGTTACTGCTCTAAAGCCTTTCCGCGCAATCATGAAAGCGCTTTTCGGCGAATCAACTATCACCGAGTCACCAAATACAAAATTTATCAAACTTTTGAGGCCAGGGTCGCATTCTATTACATCGGTTACATAACGCACAACCCCCGGCGACTTGGGTTCTTGGTGCGAAGCGATCTCACCGACTTCGCTTAGCGGAACCGTCGTCAAACGTGATATCCTTAGTTTCTTGGCAGCTTGGCTCACTTTGAGAAGTGATTGCACATCCTTGACAATTATTGCGTTGAGCCAATCTCTTCCGATCGCTGCAATGGCCTTGGAATAATCATCGCTGAATCTGATGAGGTTTCGAAGTGGCCCGTAGTACCCTTGAAGTGCGCTTGACTGTCCCAAGCTGTTCAATTTCGCAATTGCAATTTCGTCTCCTGCGACATTCTCCAGGGCTGTCATTTCCGAGTCATAGCCCCTCACAGCTTCCTGTGCTTTTTCCAAAATCATTAATGCGATGTTGAGTTGCTCTTCAACTCTTTTGCTGAGCTTATCCATGTTTGTCCGGGATTGCCGTAGTCCATTGAGTTCGTTCCGCTGGTAAGTCAGAAGAGTGTCCAGATCTGAGATGCTCTTCTGGGCAGATGTTAGATTCTCTTCGAAGAATTTGATCTTATCTTGAATCGAGAGTCTCCTGTCCTGCGAGGATCGCAAGTCAGAGACGAGTTTGTTACTCCTGTCCTTTGAAGTCTGGAGCTTTGTGTCTTGCAAATCTTTGAATTTTCTCAGCTGACCCAATCGTGACTGAGCCACTGAAATTTCCTTCTCGAATTGTGCTCTTTCTGCGCTCAACTCGTTTTGTTTAGTCTGCCAAATGGTCTTGAGTGATTCCGCATCGGTTAGCTTTTGCTGTAGGGATTGAATCTGTTGTTCACTCTCCGCAATTCTTGTCTCTTGCGACGTCGCCATCTGGTTTAGAGTAGGAAGAACTTGTCTGATCTTGTCGACGTAATCTACCGCCTCCTGTCTCTGTCGTTTCAAAGATTCGATTTCATTTTTCAGTTTGCCAAGCTCCAGCTCCACTCGAGCTGCACCAGCATCCATAGCTGATTTTATGAGTTGGCTGCGCTCCTGGTCAAATGACTCGACCGATGATGTTATTTCAGTTAAATGGACCTGAAGTTGCTGCAGCTTGGTAGCTGAGTCCGAAACTACAATCCTTTTTTGTTCGATAGATCTACGAACATTAGCGAGTCGTGTCGAAACCGAAGCTGCGCGCAGCCAACCTATTTGATCCTCAAGCTGCTTTACTCTTAGCTGGTCATTTCTTTCTTGTTCGAGTTGTTGGACGCGGTCTCTGATCTCGCCAATCTTAGCCATTGCGATCTCGAGCTTTCGGTCTGCTTCATTCAGCTGCGTTAGAGCCATATTCTTTTTTTCATCAAATTGGGCGACACCCACCATTTGTTCGATCAATTTGCGTTTTTCGTCAGGAATCAGTTCCGAAATGCGGGTAATCATGCCCTGAAGGACAATATTCAAACCCCTCGACGTAATCAGAGCCATTTCCAAGAGTTCAGAGAGATTATTCCGCTGAATATGCTTCCCATTGAGGTAATAGTTACTTTCTCCGCTTATTTTTAGCTCCCTGGTTATGGAAACTGAATCTGTGTCAACTGGTATTCGTCGATCTGAATTATCAAATTGAAGTGTCACTCTGGCTGAAGATGGCTTTTGTTCTTCTACAGATCCATCGTATATTAGAGCCCCCAAGTTCGGCACTCTGAGTGTCTTTGCGCTGTTTTCGCCCAACGCAAATAGCACAGCGTCGAGCAAATTGCTCTTTCCCGAGCCATTAGGACCTGTAATGGCGACGAATCCGTTTTCGACGGGAATCGTCATCTGCTTGGGCCCCATCGATTTGAAACCTTTGGTCTCTATTTTCTTTAGATAGACCAAAGTCTAGCGCTGCGACCTCCGCAATGACATAACTGCGCCCATTAATATCTCTCTTGTTCTCGTATAAACTGCCCAACCTGTGAGCGATCTGTGCAATTGCTCAAAATCACACGGCCTTAAAGGTTGCGGCCGTAAAAACTAGAAGCGT
>DATLTL010000163.1:0-7738 GCA_035533635.1 Nitrososphaerales archaeon | reverse complement strand
AGAAATCTGCTTGGGGCTCTGCTTCCCTCGCCTCAAGAGTGCAAGGTACGCCCTCGCTTCGTAGCTTGATAATTTGAAATTCTCCTTCAGGGAACTTTCTATTTTCTGAAGTGATTCTGACTCCTGCGACAATTTCGTTCTTTTCGATCCCGAATAATCACTGATGGTGCTGTTAATCTGTCTTTTCAAGCATTATCTAGCAATTTTCAGCCCGTTTGCAGAACTGTGACATACGGAAAAATTCCATTTTGGTTCGAAAGGCAGATTTTTTGGTATTGTAAGCTGTTTTTGCTTTTGAGGAGCTGCAAGCACAATGCTAAAAAATGGCTGGGTGGAGTTAGGGGCCCGTAAAAAGCAAAAATGCCGACGCTAGTCCCAAAGAAAATCTTCCTGACCAAAGGTGTTGGCAGGCACAAGGAACGACTTGCAAGTTTCGAGATCGCGCTCAGAGATGCGGGAATCGAGGCTTACAATCTTGTAACAGTATCTAGCATCTTTCCTCCTAGATGCAAAGTCGTATCGAAAAAGGAAGGAATGCAGGAGCTTACTCCTGGTCAGATTCTCTTCCTCGTCATGAGCAGGATTGCGACAAATGAGCCCAACAGACTAATCGCGGCGTCTGTCGGACTTGCCATCCCTCAGGATCGTAATACCTATGGTTACCTATCGGAGCACGAAGACTATGGAGAAACTGACGAAAAAGCTGGAGATTACGCCGAGGACCTTGCGGCGTCCATGCTGGCATCAACTCTGGGAATACCTTTCAATCCAGACCAAAGCTACGACGAGAAAAAGCAGATCTGGAAGATCTCAGGAAAGATCGTAAAGACGACGCATATGACCCAGTCTGCCGAAGGCGACAAGAACGGACTCTGGACCACTGTGATTTCGGCGGCAGTATTACTCACCTAGTACGAAAATCGGACCTGTGTAACTAGGAGATTCGATTGGACAGTCATCTTCCTTGGATTATGTGATTGGAGAATCTCTGTCAAAGAGATGCAGTTAGAAACATCTCAATTGTGAATTTGGATAGATTTCCAGAATGATAGTAAAAGCATAAAGGTCTTCTACATTTAGGAGCCCTGAATAACGCGGCCTAGCAGATTGAAGTCTAGTACTTTGATGCCAAGGTGACACAAGAATGACAATAGCCATTCCAATCTTTGCAGAGCTAGCATTCGTTTTCATCGCTGCCGCAGTTTTTTACGCAGGTACTAGAAGATATGGTGCCTTCAAGACAGGCATCTTTCTGGCAGGATCAGTTCTCTGGACTGCACCCCTCGAGAACTTTGCGGTAATAAAAGGAGCCTATACTTACTACAGCTATGCAGGAGTCCTCCTACCCAATTACCCAGGATATTTGATGTGGGTTGGGCTAGTCCCGCTATGGATAGTCTTGGGCTGGTTTGTATTCGCAATGTCAGGGTTTTTGATCTTCCACAACGTCGTGCTGCCCGGAAGGCGAGCGCTGTTCCAAGCCGCAGCCTCAGGTCTCTTTGCGCTTAACATCGATCTCATGATGGATCCAATCGCATCATCTAACGGCCTGTGGATTTGGACGCAAAACATTGTAGACATTCTTGGCGTCCCTCTGTTCAATTTCGTGGGATGGTTCTTGCTGATATTCTTTTATGATCTTATTGCTGAACACACAATATTCAATAACAAACCATTGAAAGTCGTGAGCAAACTCGAAGTATTGATACCGCTAAAGTATCGTGGAGGAGGGGGGCCGAACCCAAGGCTTTTTGTCTTCCGCGTCATAATCCTTGAGATCTTTTTAATAGTATTTCTGACAGTGCTGAACGATGTACTCAGTGTCATTTAGTAGTGATTTGCAATGAGTCTCTCGAATAACGCTGACATTACAGGAGTCAGAGTTGCAGCAATCGCGATATTGTGCGTCTTGGCGGTTTTCCTCATCGTATTGTTGATTGGAAAGCCGATTACAACCTTTGGAAATAAAGAAATGAGTTTTCTTTACGGAATCCTGGTCTTCGTACCCGTTGCTTCAATCTGTCTTTATACAATAACAAGAAAAACGAAATCTTCCTAGAACAATCCAGTCAGACTGATTTTCGTCGCTACGATTCAGAAGCGGCGGAATTGAATTGAGCAGTTTTTGTTGTTTCTCAATTGCGGTAGATGTGTCTGTCATTCCGTGCCCTTTGAGTAAGGGATCGCTCGCAACATTGCACATTAATTCAGCGTTTTGTCATTTATCGCAATCTAGCGATTTCCGCAAGATAGGAAACCGTGTTCGGTGACCTAAAGTGGAGCACTCGGTCGGAGTCCAGAACTCATGCCAACACACGCTAAGATGCTTTCAAGCGAAGGTTCGAGTAAGACCATTAAGCAAGAATGGTAAGTATGTTATCTGAGAAACTTGGCCTTATACACCCTAAGAGCAATTATACTCGATAGAAAGTAGGTGTAGTGTCGCGCTTGCCAAAGAGTAACCGGAAAAAACCAGTGGATGATGAGGAAATTGTCGACTCTTCTACCATTGTCAGAGTAACATCCAGACAGGTGCTCGACTCCAGAGGCAATCCGACCGTCGAGACAGATATTTTGCTGAGGACTGGTTCTACTGGTCGAGGAACTGTTCCGTCTGGAGCATCAACAGGTATTCATGAGGCGCTCGAACTTAGAGACGACAAGAAGACAGTATACGGTGGGAAGGGCGTTATACACGCTGTTGCAAATGTGAACAAGCAGATTGGTCCAAAGTTGTTAGGACGTTCTGCGATGGACCAGCAAGATCTGGATACGTTGATGCTTAAACTGGATGGAACCAGGAACAAATCCAATCTTGGCGCAAATGCGATCCTTTCTGTTTCGATGGCTATAGCTCGGGCAGCAGCTTCTTCAAGAAAGGAATCGCTCTTTCGCTATCTGGTCAAGAGAAAGGAGTACAAACTCCCTGTTCCAATGATGAATGTTATTAACGGCGGCAAGCACGCGGGGAACAGTTTAGCAATTCAGGAGTTTTTGATTGAACCGGTCGGGGGAAAGAACTATCTTGAAAGCTTGAGATACGGAGTTGAAGTTTACCAATCCCTGAAAAACATTCTGAAAGAAAAATACGGCCCATCATCGATAAACGTTGGAGACGAGGGCGGTTATGCGCCACCTCTGGAAAAAACTTCGGATGCATTGGATGCAATAATGGCTGCAATCAAAGGTGCAGGGTATGACGAATCCCAAATCAGATTGGGTCTTGATTCGGCGTCTTCGAGCTTCTACGATCCAAAAACTTCGACGTATCAAATCGATGGGAAAACATTGTCGGCCGCCGAGCTGGGCGATTATTACGAAAACCTTGTCAAGACATATCCTATCCTAACACTCGAAGACCCCTTCTCCGAGGATGCCTTCGAAGACTCGGCACGAATTACAGCGAAGCTCGGGAAAAAGGTGAAAATAATAGGTGATGATTTGTACGTTACAAATCCCGATAGGATCGCAAAAGGCATTGAAATGAAGGCTACCAATGCTATTTTGATCAAACTGAACCAGATTGGAACAGTATCGGAAACCCTAGAGGCAATTCGGCTGGCAAAGATGGCCAAATTCACGCTTGCTGTCTCACACAGATCAGGAGAGACGGAGGATACCTTCATAGCTCATCTCGCAACAGCTGTTGGAAGTCATTTCATCAAGACAGGTGCTCCTGCACGAGGAGAAAGGACAGCGAAATATAACGAACTCATCAGAATATCCGAGGAACTTGGCTCCGCCGCGCTCTATTCGGGATCGCAGTTCGCTTAGTTCAACTCCTGATTTGTGCGTGGATTAAGCTCGATCACGATTGAGCTCCATCTCTATTCCGTCCCGACCCTTTCCGTAGTAGTTTTTGATGATGCTAGTGCCGACGAATCCAAATTTTGAATAGAGCTTCTGCGCTGCCGTGTTATCCATAGCAACTTGAAGAGTAATTTGGGTCATTCCATTTTTTCTCGCGATAGAAACGGCATCCTCAAGCAAAGTTGTCGCAATCTTCGTTCGCTTGAAATCTGGATGAACTGCTAGTGATGTTATGATCATTCGTCTATCCTTCCAGGGGAGAATTACTGAATATCCAACCAATCTGTCGATAGTTTCCGCGATCCGAAATCCTTTTGGAAATCTTTGCAGAAACGAAATAAAAAGCGATTCGGGATAAGGATCGTCAAATGAAACATTCTCAATTCCGAGAACTTGTGGAATATCGTCTATCGCGCAATCTCGTATCACCAAAGGCAAGTACCGTCTATTCAGAACCAGCGAACATCGGCATTCTAACTTTTACGCTCTTCCGAATGCAAAAACTCTCAGATTTCTTAAATAAGCGAATCGACTTAGGACATTCGTGTACGGAACGACCGATTCAACATTTTCAAAGTGTATCCTGATTTGAAACTTTCGCATTTGATCCTCTTGTCAACCGCAATAGTGTTTGCAATTGGAGTCCTGCTCTCCATATACTTCAATTCCCTTTTCATATTCCTTTTCATTCCATTAGGTCTTGGCTGGACCTTTTCAAGAAAATCCGAAGCAAAATCTGAATCTGATCAAGAATCATCCGAAGAAAATCCCCAGAGCTAATTGCTCATGGAGACCCCACACGCAAAAGACTCTGATTCCATTGGATATATCGCTCAGCTGGCTCAGCTCACCGAATCAAACAAAACTGCTGCAATCTGTGTGAGAGTTACTTCGGTCAGCGAACCGCTAAAGTCGCGGAACGGCTGGGTGTATAGACGGATGATTGTGGAAGATGGATCGATGTCTGCCGAAGCTCTAATCTCCGAAGAAAAGTATGCAGAATGGAAATTCAAGAAGGATGATTATCTCGTTTGCAGTGCGCGAAGTAACGGTGTCGGTAGCGATGGGAGACTCACCGTATTCTTTAACGATTTTCTTGGTCCTTTTGAAACAGCTAAGTTATTGTTTGCGCTGAGCGAAAAACTGTACAGCGCAAAGTCTCGATCTGGAGAGCACATGAAGTCCAGCGAAACAGTCTACCAGATTTCTGCAAGGGAAGCAAAATCGCTGTTGGAGCTCATCAAACTCTGGATGACCGAGCGAAAGCCCCAGCACTATACGAAATGGTGTCAGATGCACCAGATAGTGGCCACAAATCTCTACTACATGGGTCTGGTCAAGCGGACAGCTTCGATGTCTGGCTACTATTATCCCACAGAAGAGGCACTCGCGTTCTTCGAGGGGACGAAAAACGTCCCGAAAAAGAGAGTGTTTGTGCGCGACAAGGATGGTAAGCACGTTCTCGCCTCTGACGAAGGCGAAAAGAGGTCATTTTCCGATTACCTATCCGACTATGCAGACAGGGAATCCGCTCTTATTGAGTATCGTGACGCCCTGGCAGCATATCAGAACAAAGTTAAGGCAGACACGAGTTAGGCTCTACGACCTAAATCCACACGTCAAGCAGGGCACGACATCTGCCCAAAAAGATCCCTTAATTACGAACAAACAATGCTTATTTAGCAACGGTTACCTACCTCTGGACTGAAGCAATAATGGTTTCAGACAACGACATGGGAATGACGGGTGGAAACGCGGAAGAAGAAACTCCGATGGGCGCGGAGAGTTCTGGTATGGAATCAGAAGCAGCATCAGAAGCTGCACAAGCACCAAAAACAAAATCAAGGGGCGGCGGACGAAGAGCGGCACTGAGAATCCTCCGAGAAAATGTTGACTCTCTTGGAAAGGACATCACCAGTTTCAGGAAGACGCACGAAGTTTCTTCAAAGAAACTCGAGAAGCAAGTTTCGTCCTTACGAAGCGAAGTCGCCGCGCTGAAAAGTCACATTGCAAAGGATGGCGCGCGTGCGCGGACAAAGCAGGAAGCGCTCCTATCGAAGATTCTTGCAAAGATGAACGCCCCAAAAGCAAAGAGCCAGCCAAAGAAAAAGGCAAAGAAATCGAAAGGAAAGAAGTAAACCGCTTTCCTTTCTCCCTTTTTATTGAGCCAAACCGCGTATATACTTCGAAGGGTCTCTAATGGACTAGTCGAAGTTTTTGCAAATGAAAAGCTTAGCGACTTTTTCTAGAGATTTTGGTGTGCTGCCTAAGATCTCACTTGTTATTGTTCTAGTGGCGTTACTCTCAATTCCCATGTATCTGTCAACCGGTAATTCCAAGTACACGGTTGTTTTCACCCAGGGCACCAGCTCGAAGGAGGTAGTAGTCATTGATCTATCTGTCGCAATTGATCAGGGCTCCAGTAGCCTTGTCTCAAGAGCATTCGCGAGAGCCCAAGCCGACAGTGCAGCTGCAGTCGTCATTGATATGAATACTCCCGGTGGTCTGCTCGAAGACATGGTCTCGATCGTTGATTCGATTTCAAACTCGACCGCAAACGGAATACCGGTGTACACTTACGTCGGAAACGATTCGCTTGCAGCTTCGGCCGGAAGCTACATCGCGATGGCGACTCAGAAGATATTCATGGGGCCCGGATCTCAAATAGGACCTTCCACCCCTATTGTTGAAGGGGGGACCGCCCTAATGCAAAACCACACTGAGGATGGCATGCTGAGTCTCATGGTTTCCCTAGCGCAAGCACATGGAAGAAACGTTACCGCAGTAAATCAGATGGTACTTTATGATATTGCTTACTCGGCCTCCGATGCCCTAGCTTATCACGTGGCAGATGCCAGTTCCGAAAGCCTGGGACAAACGCTTCAAATTCTTGGTCTCTCAGGCGATAGCGTTGTAACTATCAGTGAGAATCCAACTGAACAACTTCTGAGCTTTCTCTCAAACGCCACTGTTGATGGCATAATTCTCCTCATAGGAATCATCGCCATAGCTCTTGATTTCCTTCATCCGACGTTCATTCTCTCAATAGTTGGCGCCATTCTCATCGCTCTTGGCCTAATAGGAGCCGAGGCCATACAAAGCGGAGGAAATTCCGCTGCTCTAGCTGTTCCATTCGTCCTTTTCGCTGCAGCCGGCGCGCTGATCGTCCTGGAAGTGAAAACGGGACACGGGCTCATGCTGTTTGCCGGTGTGGTCGTTGGTTCCATTGCAACATTCTTGATTGCGTACGAGGTACCTTATTCGCCATCTCCATTCGGTAGCCTCCAGTATCTGGAGCTAGGCATCTTCATTGCTGCTGGGGGCATGCTGGCGATTTACGCGCGGTGGATCAGTGGATCTCTGCGGAAAAAGCCATTGACGGGCTCGGAGTCGCTTATCGGCAAAGCTGGTGTTGTCATGGCAGATCTTGCACCGGTGGGAGAAATTTCAGTTGAAGGTATCACTTGGAAAGCAAAATCCACAGCTCCGAACAAGGCAATTACCAAGGGTGAAAATGTCCGAGTCGTTCGGAGATCAGGCCTTGAGCTGGAGGTCGAACCGGAACCCATAAAGGAAAAACTTCAGTCAAATAATTGAGAGTTGTTTTGAAATGGCGGTTGCTGCAGGGTCTGACATTGCCGGTCTCGTAGTTACGGTGTTTATCGTAGTTGTAGTCCTTGCTATCGTTCTGTCAGGCGTCAAAGTCCTGAAGGAGTGGGAAAGGGCTCCCATGTTAACACTTGGCCGCTACAAAGGCCTCAAGGGTCCCGGTTTGATCTACGTCCCACCATTTATCAGCAAAATTCCTTATGTGATTTCAACAAGATTACAGGTAGCATCTTTTAGGACAGAGCAAACTCTGACTCGTGACAACGTGCCGGTCAATGTAGACGCTGTGATGTACTTCCAACCCGTCGACGTGCAGAAA
>DATLTL010000162.1:0-2730 GCA_035533635.1 Nitrososphaerales archaeon | reverse complement strand
TAAGGTAAAGCGCTCGGCCTCAAGAGAACTGCTCGCTAGGACGATTGTGGTGAGTTTCAAGAACAAGAAGAGAAGCCCCGATATCCTCTGGGGACAGTTGAGAAAAAGCTCCGACGCGATTTCAAACAAATTGGAATTGATGGGGTTTCATGTTTTAAGGTCAAGCGTCGCTTCGAACGATGCGTCGGAAAGTGCGTTCCTGTTTCTACTTGCCGAGGTCAGGATCGGAAAGATCCACTCTCGAAGCGGTCCCGAATACTTTAGGGGTGAGGAAGTGGAGAATTACTTTGCAAAGAACAGGAAGAGAGCGCTTCTCACATGGATCGGCGATGAGGGAAGGGTCGAATCCGTATTCCCTAGACAATTTGTTGTCGCGACAGACGCCCTAACAAACTTGCTTTCAAAAAGACTTCACGCTGCTGGAGTCTCGAACGAGATCAGACGAGAAATGGCGAGAGGCTTTCGAATTTCTCTAGGAAGTTCTCTGTCTCGGAAGAGAAATTGGCTCGGGGCGGCAGCACTCTCTCTTGTGTCGGAGGAATAGATGTTGGAGACGATCCAGGTGGAAAAAATCACATTCTCCCCTTCGGAACTCAGAAAGAAGGAGCATGGGAGCGTAATCTGTTATCCCGGGACAAATCTTGAGAGTTTTGATTCTCGTATAGAACAGCTCGAGAAACTCAGGGTGCGGAAGCTGATATTCGAGGGAAGCTCGAAGGTCGGAAAATACGGAATCATCGGTCGCGGTTGCGTCAGTACAGTTGTCAAAGCGAAACTGAGATCGCGGGAGGAAATAGTCGCACTCAAGATTCGCAGAGTTGACGCCAACAGGGTGGACATGAAACGTGATTATGAATTGCAGCAGTTTGCCAACTCTTTAGGCGTTGGTCCGCGCGCCATTGCTGCTTCAGAAGATCTTTTCGCAATGGAGTACATTGATTCGATAAGGCTTGGCAAGTGGTTTGAAAAGTTGAAGACCCGAACGTCGAAGAAATATACGCGTACTTTGATTCGCAACGCATTGGAGCAGTGCTATCTCCTCGACGCAAATGGGTTGGATCATGGGGAGCTCAGCAATCCCACAAAGCATCTATTGATCAGAAACAGCCCCAATGCCGAAACGGTGATCATCGACTACGAATCGGCGAGTCGAGAGAGGAGAGTCGCGAATCTCACTGCCGTAATACAGTTTTTCTTCCTTGGCGGCTGGCAGAGCGAGAAAATCAGAAAGATACTTGGAATTTCCAGATTTTCAAAGAAGAAATTCATCTTACTTCTCCAAGAGTACAAGAAAAAGCCGACCAAGGACTCTTTGGAGAAAATACTTGAGTTCGTAAGATGCTGAAAAGCATTAAAACCCAACTTCGACAGAACTTTAAAGCCATATCCTCTTTTTCGGGGTCGTAGTCTAGCTTGGTTAAGATTCTTGCTTGGGGTGCAAGAGATCGTGAGTTCGAATCTCACCGACCCCACCATTTAAGTGAGGAAGTATCCGACCGACCCCACCATTCTAACCTCTCTCCCCGCGCATGTGCCTACCCGTATATGGAAATAATCCAAGTCATCAGTGTTAAGGAATTGAAGAGCATAAGTCAATTAAGAAATTAGCCGTTACTATTCTATTGATTCATACCTGCATCTTCTTGCTATAGACAACCCCCTCCTGCAAGAGATTTGCGATCAGTATAACTGGCCTGTACTCGTGATCTTGCAGTATTTCACCACTAAACAAAAATCTGTTTTCTAAGATCTAGCCGTATCCATTAGGGCGTGAAGTCAAGGTACGTACCACAAATTCGTACGCGAGTCCTCTGAAAGATTTGGTAAGGATTTGACTGCAAAGCTCGAAATAACAGATCCCTTTTTTCTCAGATCCATCCTTTGTTTCAAAGGTATTACAATTTCGCATACTCTTGTTCGGAGCTGGCATTTGAATCGACAGGACAGAATGAAGTAATTCAAGTTGCTCAATAATCATCAAATTGAAGATAACTATAGCACGTTTATCAAAATGACAAGACCTGTTGTGCGTGTGTGTAGCAGGTCATTTGACCAAGTGGATCAACCCCGCATTGACCCGCTCAACATTTTGTTTTGATCTTTCTTCAGCCGCAATCACCCATACTCAAATATGATTGCAGTTTGCTGGGTCTTGTCAGTGGGCGTCATGAATTGCCTTAGATCGAACTGCCACAGGATTTCTAACAATAATCCTAATAGCTTCTTTAGTTCCGATTCGAACCAAACAACAGTACACCATCGCGCTCGTCTTCATCGGCATCGTACTATTACTCCTCTCCGACAGCTATCTCTCAGGCGTCTGATCAAAGGGAATCAAGTGAAGCCGAAGAAACCGAAAAATAAGCTGACACATCCGATCCAATATCTCAGGAGAAGATTTCTATGCTAGCAATTGACATTCACACACATCCCTTCTCTGGCTCGATTGAGGGGTTTGTTCGAGAAATGGACAGGGCAATGGTCTCAAAGGCAGCTGTTCTTTTTTCAATCCGCGATCCAGCCGACATCGACAGACCCGAGGTAAGGGAAAGAATCCTATCCAGACTCCGCGGTGAAGTTCGTCGGGGAGATGTACTCGATGACATGAGGCACTACATCAACAGTCTTGCAAACCCGAGCAACAAAGATTCTGCAGAGTTGGCGAAGCGCTATCGTGGAAGGTTCATACCATTTGGTTCAGTTCACATGCACGCGTCGCGAGAAATAGTT
>DATLTL010000161.1:0-11493 GCA_035533635.1 Nitrososphaerales archaeon | reverse complement strand
TCTCAATCCGCATTCTTTGTACTACGTGCTTGCAGATTCCTGTAATTTTTGCCATGGTTCAACTCACAACGTGACATTCACGTACTGGGATAACAGTAGCACCAAAACCAATCCGATGCTAGCCACCGTAGGATCGAGCCTCAACGCTTGGTATACCTATGTGCCACAAAATTCTACAACGCCATCGGGTGATTCTCCTATCATCCCACCCAGTATCCATGCAGGTTGGCAATCTATTGCAAGCTCATCCATATCTGCAACTGGGAGCCTAAGCTTCATGATCGCGAAACAATCCTTCAGTGAAGCAGAATCCTAGCCCGTCTTCATCAAGTCCACGACTGATCCTTCTTTCGCCAAACAAAAGGTTGAGGTAATTACTCAGGTTAGTAGTCTTTGTTACCTCCCGTCTTTCTCGAATTCTTTTGAGAGCTTCTCAACGAGATCTCTCTCTATTATGGTAAGCTTCTCAGGAATTCGTACATTGATGTGGACGAGCTCATCTCCTCTGACTTGCGGCGTGCTTATTCCTTCGCCCCTCATCCGGAGAAAAGTGCCGCTCTGCGTCCCTGGTGGAACACGCACTTTCAATCGCTTACTTGTAACCGTTGGCACTTCTATCTCGGCACCCATTGCAGCCTGCGCAAAATTGACATTCGCCTCGAACAAAATGTCATTTCCCCTCCTGGTCAGGAATGGATGGGGCTTGATTCTAACCGACACGTAAAAGTCTCCTGGGGGACCACCACTGGGGCCGTCGTCACCTTGTCCCCGGAGCATTAGACGGTCCCCGTTGTCGATTCCACGGGGGACTCTGACTTGAAGTTTCACTCGTGTCTCCGCGAGTCCATTACCACTGCATACCCTGCAGGGCTTCTCAGCTACTTCCCCCCTTCCGTTACATCGATCGCAGGTAACGATCGCCCGACCGAAGTTCTGATCTTCGCGCTCAACCCTGCCCGCGCCCCCGCATTTAGGGCAGGTCACCAATCGACTGCCGGGTTCAATGCCCGAGCCACCGCAGGTGGCGCACCTCTTTGCCCTGGGGACAGTAACTGCGAGCTCTGCACCAGAGGCAGATTGCTCCAAAGTAATCTCCAATTGCGCCTCCAAGTCGCGTCCTTGAAGAGATTGGGGTTGTACGCGCTGAAACCCGGATCTTCCACCAAAGATTCGACTGAAGATATCATCAGGGTTGAAGCCGAACTCTGTAAAGACATCTCGGAACTTTGTTTGATTGAATATGTCTTCCTGCTTGTACTGCTTGTTAATACCTTCAAAACCCTGTGCATCATACTGCCGCCTCTTGTCGGGATCAGAAAGTACAGCGTACGCTTCTGACGCTTCCTTGAATTTCTCTTCAGCGTCAGGCAGTTTATTTCTATCAGGATGATATTTTAGGGCGAGCTTGTGGAATGCGCGTTTGATTTCGTCTTCCTTCGCATCCCGGCTGACCCCAAGAATATCGTAATAGTCCAGTTTGCTCGACAAGACTTATCCTTCAGGTGGAATCATCGAGTCAGACGTTATAAGAAGCGTGTTTCTTTTTAGGCGACTACCTTGTAGTCTGCCTCCACGGTCTTCTTTCCTTGCTCTTCTCCGGCTGGTGGAGCTTCCGGACTTCCTTGTTGCTGCTGCGCGTTTTGGGCTGCTGCCTGTTCGTAGACAGTCTTTCCTGCCTCTTCGAGCAGTCTCTTGAGCTCTTGGACCTTCGCGCTGATTTCGGCAAGTCCTCCGCCCTTGATTCCGTCTTTCAACCCTTGGATAGCTTCCTGAATCTGTGACATCTTCTCTGGCGGGAGCTTGTCCCCGATTTCGCTGAGTGTTTTTTCAGATGTGTAGATTAGGGAGTCAGCAGTGTTTCGCATCTCTGCCTCTTCTTTCGCGCGTTTGTCCTGCTCACCGAATTGTTCGGCCTCTTTGATCATTCTGTCCTTCTCGGTCTGGCTGAGTTTGGTTGAAGCAGTTATCTTGATCCCCATTTGCTTACCGGTGCCAATATCCTTCGCATTGGCGTTGAGCACTCCGTCCGCGTTGATATCAAACGTCACTTCTATCTGCGGAACGCCGCGAGGTGCCGGAGGGATTCCAGTCAGGTCGAATTGGCCCAAGCTGATGTTGTCCTTCGCCATGGCGCGTTCGCCTTGAAGTACGTGCACCGTGACTGCCGGCTGCGAATCTGTGGCTGTGGAGAACATCTGTCTCTGTTTCACCGGTATTGTCGTGTTCCGATCTATGATCTTTGTGTAGACGCCGCCCAGAGTTTCCAACCCTAGGGAAAGAGGTGTTACGTCAAGGAGCACTATGTTCGATATCTCGCCAGAGAGTACGCCTCCCTGAATCGCCGCGCCGATTGCAACGCATTCCATCGGATCAATGCCTCTCTCGGGTTTTTTCCCGATGATATCCTCTATGAATTGTTGAACCAGCGGCATTTTTGTTTGACCGCCAATGAGTATCACTTTGTTGATTTGTGCTGGCGTTAGCTTTGCGTCAGAGAGAGTTCTAAGAATGGGCTCTCTGATCCTCTCGACTATTGGCCTTGCCAATTGATCAAGTTTTGCTCTTGTCAAAGTCAAGTGAAGATTCTTCGGGCCGGTAGCATCACTTGCGATGAATGGGAGATTTATCTCCGTGGTCGTCAGATTTGATAGTTCTATCTTTGCTTGCTCGGCTGCGTCCTTCAATCGAACGGTGGCTTTCATGTCTCCGTGGAGATCGATTCCTGTTTCGCGCTTGAACTCAGAAATGATGTACTCCATGAGCGCTTGGTCAACGTCCGTTCCACCAGTCTTTGTGTCACCACTGGTCGCCATCACCTCGAATACGCCCTTATCAAGCTCCATAACCGTGGTGTCGTTCGTGCCGCCGCCGAAGCTGAAAACAAGGATTTTCAATTCCTGGCCGGCCTTGTCGAGACCATAAGCCAGCGCTGCAGCTGTTGGCTCATTGACAATTCTCGTTACTTTTAGCCCTGCGATTTCACCGGCGTCTATTGTCGCCTGGCGCTGGTTGTCGTTAAAATTTGCAGGAACCGTTATCACTGCTTTTGTGATTTTCTCGGCTAGATTGGATTCAGCATCACGCAAAATCTTCTGTAGGATAAAAGCGGAGATCTGCTGTGGAGTATATTCCTTCCCAAATATTTTGATCTTGTAGTCAGTCCCCATATGGCGCTTGATCTCGCGTATAGTTCCCTCCGGGTTACTGATGGCTTGTCTTCTCGCTGGTTCGCCGACAAGCAGTTGGCCGTCCTTGGTAAATGCGACCACTGAGGGAAACATTTTCCCTGCGACCGTTGGCCCCTCAGCACTCGGTATCATAGTTGGTCTTCCTCCAATTATTACGGACGCGGCCGAATTCGTAGTGCCCAAATCTATTCCCAGTGTTAATTCTCTCTTATTGTCGCTCATTTTCTAGTGCACATCACGAGTAGAAGCTGCAATCGAGATAAAAACGAGCTATTCAATTTAGCCGAGAATAGTGGGTGATATTCTTTCATGTGTCTTCTAGGATGACTAAGAAATCAATTGTGTGGGTCTCACGAGTAGACTGGACCTGTCATGATTTTCATCGAACAGTTCGAGAATCTTATCATTTCGCGACGAGGCTTATTACGGCGACTATCAAGAAAGCGATCCCCGCGTAGAAGAAGCTCCCGGTCAAGAACCATACAACGACTGCTACTATGATGGCGGGAAGCAGAATTATTGCTAGTCCTACAAGAAGAACAATGACCAAAACACCAATTATGAGCGGAATGAATCCGCCGATCAGGTCCCAAACCCCACTGAGAATTCCAAGACTCAAGGGCTGACTTACAAGCGGCACGGCAAAAAGTAATTGAATTATTGGCTCAATCATGTACATGGAGATTCAGCTCCTTATTCATCGTTTAGGATTTCAGTTCTTTTTCTGATTCAGATACTGTGGGCGTAGCTTCTTCCTCTGTGAGGGGATATGGCATCTCTTTGCCAATGATCTTTCCTCTCATGGTCCTATCCATCTTGTCCGGAGTCAAAGCATTGGTTTTTTCTTCGAATTTCAGATTATTTTGAATTCGAGAGTTTGATTCCATAACGAGCACTAGTGATAATAGGTATGATCTGCTATTAGAGGCGAGTGTTCAATTTATGCCTAAAAATTGAGACAAAGTGATTGAGTTTCATTATGGGATGACCAAGATCGGCGTAGACAAATCTTCAGTCCTTTAAGAAGGACTATACTTTGCAAAACGATCTAAATCAGAAATGGCGATTATTCTAGCTCAAAGAGGCTCAAGCCACAATATTTGCAAAATCCCGAACCATCACTGAAGTCATGATGATGTGTAAACTGCGATGCTTCAAGCTCTTCCATTTCGTCATTGTCTTGTACTAATTGCTGCACTCCTTCTTTAATGCGGCTTCCAGCTTATAAGTCGCGCATGTATCCTTCTGGCTAAGTTGTATAGAGAACATGCCTACTTGCCAATCAAGCGAAGGCTGTACTAACAGAGCTACACATTGGGTTTTGATAGAGTACAGCTGGCCGACACTGCCGAAAGAGGTACGAACCTATTTGTTGTGTAAGGATCACTTATTGCATGCTCAAAAGTCTGCGTCAAGCCAAATGTCAAAATATCCAGAAACGGGAATCAGAATTATCGAGCATGGGGCGTTGGCAACAAATTAGATAATAAGGGCCCCTAGCTGATCGTCAAACAGCAAGCCCCAGAATCTTTCGTGCCATCTATTGGGACAGACTTTAGGCCCTTGGTATTTGCCCAATTCGAAGCTTCGATCATTATTCTTTCTCTCGCGTCACTTTGAAGAACTGGAAGCTCCAACGTCGTCCTAAGACTATCGGTCTGGGGGGCACTCACTGGATTAACTAGAGCTTTGGACTCTTGAAGAGTCAGGACGAGGTCGGTGGCCAGCTCGTATGAATTAGTGTGTTCGATCCAGATGGTAAGTGAAGACATGGTTAGATAGATCCAATGACGACAATAAATGTCTTCGACTCATTTGCATCGGTTTTATTGACCAAGGTAAAAAAAGCAAATCCTAACCATCGAAAAGGCTAGGAATGCCCAGTAAGAAAAAAAGCGGGATCTGAGAACAGCTGACTTTGGTCAGACAGTTCTCAGATCTATTGAGGAAAGTTTCGTTAAGTGTTTTTTTCCTAAGATACTGGCAGTAGTACTCTATCGACTACCTGGATTATGCCGTTGCCCGTCACAATCTCTGGCCTGACTAGCTTCGCGTCATTTGCATAGACGGAATGCTTCGAGTCTATCCAGCTTTGTTGCGTTAGATTGGTCTTGAGAGTGATTGGCGACCCCTGAAGCGTCTCTAGGCTTGGAGTTCTTCCATCCAAAGTCATTTCCTGTATATCCTTCGCGGTTATCTTGCGATCTACGATATGGTAGTTCAGGATGTTTCTCAATTTCGGGAGGTCTCTCATCCATCCTTCGACTGTTCCAACTGGAAGATTCTTGAATGCTTCGTCTGTTGGCGCAAAGACAGTGAATGGTCCATTAGACCTTAGAGTATCTGTCAGGCCTGCCTTTTCGACGGCTAGCATCAGAGTCTTGAATTCGCCGGTTGATTTCGATGCGTCCAGTATGTTGGACATGTTGGTTTGATTTGTTGTTTCTGTTCGTATTGTTGTGGTTGTTGTTGATGACAATGTATTTCACAGATATGTAATAGGTGTTACCTATTATATACGTCTATGTCACCAATCGTCGTTTAGTATCATCAGTACTCTGATTACTGGCGATATTCTTGCTAAAGGACGATCCTACTCATCGCCATCGTCGTCTTCTTCAGACTCGAAATCTTCGTCGTCATTTTCGTCGTCTAATTCTCCATCTTCCTCAGACATGACACAAAACACCTAGAATCCTGCCCAATCAGAACTGCTTGATAAGCTCTTTGGGAAACAATGGCTCAACAACATCGGAGCCATGCGGCAATATGCCTTACCTGCGTTCGCGCTTCTCGACGTTCTCCAGATGATCCAATCCAGATCCAGTTATTCGGTATGTCTTGGTTGATTCTCTGCTCGCGACCTGCTTGACAAGGTGGTCTTGTTCGAGTCTATGAAGTGTCAAACTACACCTTCTGTGGGACAACTTTGTATGATCGGAGACCCCTTTCTCCGAAAGTACGCCCCATTTTTTCAGAGTTGTAAGTATTTTGAGTTCATCGTTAAAATCGAAATTCATTTTCTCCCCCGCGTCCGGGTTTCTCTAAAGCCCGCACGCAAATAAGTCTAATCGAAGATTGAGCGAAGCGCGAACAGAAATTCTATCGAATTTGAGTAACTTCGGGCTTTAGGAGCTTTCGACCGCGAAAACCTTCGGTCATCCGGTGCCAGTAGAGAATTTCATTCTCGCCAAGCTTCCAGCATAGATACACTTGTTCGCCAAACCTCATTGCGGGAAAATCTATGAGACCTGTATCCGGGTCCTTGAGATCTATCCCCATCTCCGAAAGTCTGGAAGATGAAATCGAGAGTCGATCCAACGTGCTTCTCTTGTCTTTCTCCGAGAGGATAGTCGTTTCAAGACTTTTTTTAAGCTCTGAAATCTCCGACAAGAGTTTTCGAACCTCTGGAAGCTTTTTGTTTGCCTCTTCGGGAGTGAAGAAGTGAGCCATTGGCTTGGCGCTTGAGAAATTTTCACGCCAATAAAAACATTGAACAAATTCGTCAAAATCAGCCAAATACAAAAAATCTGAGTATTTGAAACATTCTAGATCTCGTACAAAGCGGTTCAATTCCAACCAGAAAGCTTAATCTCGCATCTTTTCAGACAAGTTAATAGAACCTAAACATCTGAATATCCGAAGCCAATGTCAGATCCATCGCTCCAGCCTCAGATTCTGAATCTTGGTACGGTTGTATCTAAGGGTGATATTGACTCTACGTTCTTCAACGGGGAAAATGAAGAATCGACCGAGCAGTTCCAGGTTGACGCAAACCTAATCTCGACCGGAAGGACATGCGTCATTGGTACGAGTGGATGCATTCCGGGGGATGAATTCTTCTATTCAAAGAACGGCGTCGTGAAAGTTTCCGAAGTATACAACGGTATGCCGTCCCATAGTGGATATATCTCAGACATCACATACAGAAGAGACGAAATCTACAAAGTTGTCCTTCATGGTGACGGTAGAGGAACAATCGAATTCATCGCCTCCAGTGAACATCCAATTCTAATCTCGTTGCCTTGCAATAGAAAGTTCAATCATTCAGGACACAAGTATCATGAACATGAGAGATGGATTACAGTTAAGGAACTATTCGAAAAGAAATACAGATTCGCATATGCGAAATTAGCTGATTCTGACCGCATCAAGGCTAATGAAGTTTCGATAGGAAAAACTCAAGCTAAACTGCTGGGTTATCTGATGTCAGACGGAACTTGGGGCAAAAAACAATCACCCAAGTTTACAAACAACAATGTGTCTTTCGTTGAAGATGTCATTATGCTTTCTCAAGGACTAATTTCTGAACCCAAAATATACTCAAAGCGAAATGGAATGGATCTACTCCTTGTCGACAACAGGCATTCCAAACACAACAATATCATGGAACTTGTGAGAGAACTTGGAGTTTCTGACAGAAACACATTTGGTAGATTGCAATGTCTACAAAAAGACGAACTAATCGAATTCTTCAAAGGTTACTTCAATGGCGACGGTCATATTTTCTTTGGCAATAACTTGCGCGAGATGATCTTCTATGTAGGCATTCATAGACGTCAGGCAGTTGAACTTCAGTTTATGTTGTGGAGACTAGGCATCTATTCGACAATCAAGCACAGGGTCGGACAGAAGCAAACTATTCGAGGTTGTTGGGAAGTTAAAGTATGCCAGCCCTCAGCTAAACTAGCAGCACGACTATTCAAGGATATCAAACATCCGGAAATTTTTGATAAATTGATTTCTTATCCTGAAGTTGCGCTACTGAACAATTTAGGAGTACCACGACTAAGCGACAAAAATTGGATTAAAATAAGGAGTATAGAACTGATTGGAGAAGAAACTGTAGTTGGATGGCAAAGTAATCCAGATCACGAAATAATTAGTTATGGAGGCTTGGTTACACACAACAGTGGCAAGAGCTACGCGGTTGGAGTGATCTGTGAAGAGCTTTGCAAGACAAAGGTGCCGTTTGCGATAATAGACTTGGAAGGTGAGTATTCTGGACTAAAGGAAAAGTACGAAGCAATTTGGGTCGGAGACGATGAAGGTTGCGACCTCGCGTGGAGCAAGAATGTAGATCTGAAGCAGCTCGCGAGATACTCTCCAGACTGTCCGCCGATAATTCTTGACGTTTCGGAGGTGCACCGCCCCAGGGAGAAAGTGAACGAATTCCTCATCGCGCTCTACTCCGAAATCTCAAAGCGAAGGACGCCTTATCTTGTCATACTAGAAGAAGCAGACAGGTTCTCACCGCAGTCAGGCGGAGAACGACTACCGATAATCGACGAAATCGCGCGGCGTGGAAGAAAGCGCGGGCTGGGGCTGATCGTTTGCACGCAAAGGCCTTCACTGGTTGACAAAAACATCCTTAGCCAGTGCTCAAATCAATTGATTGGAAAATTGGTCATCAAGAACGACCTGAATTCAGTTGCCCAATTTTTCTCCGGAAGAGATGCCCCGAACGTGCTCACTTCCCTAAAGCCCGGCGAGTTTTTCGCGCTCGGTGGACTTTCTCCCGAGCCAGCGAAGGTCAAGATGCGAACGAGGGAGACGCGGCACGGCGGAATGACCCCCAAACTGAATCCGGCTGCGGTACGTCCGTCCGTTGAGAAGGTCCTCGAATCTATTCAAACTGCGACGCCGCTTGCCGTGGTAGAGACACGAGAAGATGTGATCGCGCTACCGAAACCAGAGATAGTGCGCCAACTGCCGCCAGTCCCAAATATCAATTCACTGAACTACAAAGTTGATGATGAAATTGCAAGACCTGAGGAAACTGAAGAAACTGTCGCAGCTCTGCCCATGGATGATTTTCTTGACTGGGACACGCGAAGGACCACTGGACTCATGGGCTTTACTCCTCTGATTGAAAGAGAAACAGTCCCGCGGCTCTTGAAGCTCGGCAAGAGCTACAAGCTGTTCGGCCAGAAGGAGAACGTGACAAGAGTTGGGATAGCGTACAGGCCTCTGATAGAAGTCGGAGTCCGAATCAGGTCAGGTGTCCTCAAAAAGAAATTCGAGACAAAGTACTTTTTCATGGATGGTGTGAACGGGAAACTGGTCGAGATTTCCGACCGGCTAGAATTCCTGAGCGGCATTGAAAAGTTGCTCGGCTTGGACGAGGGTCAGGTCATCATATTGAAAGCGCTTTACCCCAACAAAGATCTCAGTCTGATAGAGATCGCAGGCGCCTCGAAGAGGTTAGAAGATGAGACACGAACGTTGCTAAGAGGACTCGAGTCTAGGAGGCTCGTTCGTTCAACTAAACTTGGGAGGGCAAAAATGTACAGGCGACTGGCAGATGTCCCAAAGGTGTACCTTCTTTCCAAGCCGCTATTGAAACTCAACGAACTGGACCCTTCCGAGGGTTTCAAGCTTGCAAAAATTAAGATCAAAGAAGATCAAGTGCGTGAAGTAGTCAAAGGCATGTGGAAGGGCGCCGATGTAGAGAGCTTCAAACAGATTTACTACCCGGTTTACCTTGCCGAACTGATCCTCAACAGGAAGAAGAGATATGTCTGGATCGATGGAAGAACTGGAAAGGAAATCGAGTTTTGACAGTTGCAACTTGATGAATTGAAAAATTGTAGAGGGTAAAATTAAAGAGCACTCGCAACTTTTCGAGCTCGATTGGGCGAATTGATCCAACACAAGCAAAGAGCGATTGATTTCCGGTCTCTGCATCACTCAAAGCACATCTTGGTTTTGCCAAATGCTTGGGATGTGGCTAGCGCCAGGGTCTTTGAAGAGGCAGGCTTCCCTGCGGTCGCGACCAGTAGCGGCGGGGTAGCCGTCGCCCTAGGTTACCGAGATGGTCAGAGCATCAGTCGTCGAGAAATGCTAGATGCGGTTGCGAGGATAGCAAAAGTTCTAGCTGTACCATTGAGTGCTGACATGGAAGCAGGCTATGGGAGTACTGAACATGAAATTGAAGAGATGACAAAGGGGGTTATTTCAGCCGGGGCAGTTGGTCTGAACATGGAGGATTCGACAGGAAATCGCGAAAAGCCTCTTACAGACATTGAGGAACAAGTCCGAAAGTTGAAAGTGATCAGAAGAACCGCGGATTCAATGGATTTCCCGATTTTCATAAATGCTCGAACTGACGCGTTTCTGCATGTCTCAAACGATCGCATAAGCGAGGTCATAAGGAGGGCGAACAGCTACAAGCAAGCTGGAGCCGATTGCATCTATACTTTTGGTGTTCTTGATCCGCAGTCGATTGCCAAGCTTGTAGAGTCCATTGATCATCCGATCAATATTAGAGCGGGTCGCGGTTCTCCTACAATTTCTGAACTGGAAAGGCTTGGAGTTGCTCGAGCGAGTCTCGCGACCGGCCCAGTGTGCGCGGCGCTTGGATATTTGAAGAAAGTAGCAATGGAGATACATGAAAGCGGAACGTATTCAAATCTCTTGGGTTGTGCGATATCGTATGACGAACTGAACAAGCTTGCTACACCTAAAGAAACATGATCTTAGAAACGCAAACTTGAATTACTTCTTATCCACGTTTGAATTGTTGGCGATTTCTCATGGAACCTCGTTTGAATTACAAAAAGGTCTCGCCCGACGTTGCAGACGTAATGAAAAAGGCAGGCGATTATCTTGACAAGTGCGGTCTGGAAGATTCTTTGCAGGAGCTTGTTAGGATTCGGGCTTCGCAGATGAATGGTTGCGCGCAGTGCCTTGATATGCACACCAAGGACGCAAGAGCAGACGGAGAAACCGAACAGAGACTAAATCTAATTGCAGCTTGGAGGGAGGCTCCTCTTTACACGGAAAGAGAGCGCGCGGCTCTAGAGTGGACCGAGACGGTAACACGGATTGATCTTGGAAGAGTGCCTGATCAAGTCTATGAATCGGCGCGAAAACAGTTTACTGAAAAAGAACTCGTTGATCTCACTTTGGCGGTCGTGGCGATTAATGGATACAACCGCCTGAACATTGCCTTCCGGACCGTGGCCGGTGGATACAAGCCATTGTCTGGCAAATCCTAGATATCAGTGAATCTGGAAAAAAAGTTGAAGGGATCGACCCGGACTCTCTCAGTTCTGTCGCTTAGTATCTTCTAATTGATTGCAAAGAGAAGATTTTCAGACAGATGCTGGGTTCGGACATGAAGTTGCCAAAGGTTATGCAGGATTTGTAAAGAATTTAGGAGTTACGCAGTTGGCCGAAAAGCTTTCGGCCTAGATGTGTTTTCTCTGATTCGTCCCGCACGATGAACCCTTCGAAATGCCATGATGAGGATTACATAAATTTCCTCATAGCAGCTCAGAGGCGGTTTACGTGCACCGAGGCT
>DATLTL010000160.1:0-2780 GCA_035533635.1 Nitrososphaerales archaeon | reverse complement strand
TATCATTGCCAGCCGAGAAAGCGCCAGTTTGAGTACGAGGATGGTCTTTTCGATGCTTCGGACGCTAGTGTCCCGAGAAACCCCTTGTGCATCGAGGCTTCTTTCAAGGCCTAGTGCGAAGTCCGGCTCACTGAGATCATTAATTTGGAAGGAGCGATCACTCCTCTTCAAAACTTTGATTTTTTCCTTCTGATATCGGCGCTTTTCATCAACGTACTTCAAAGCCGACTTGATATCGTCCCCCTGCTTGAGAGATTTGGCAGTTTCGCGAACCATGCCAACTGTCATGTGTCTTCGCATTGCTTCTTCAGAAAGGATTTCCTGTGCTTTCCTATCTTCGACCCCTGCGATTTCCTGACCTACTGAAGTATTTATTCGATGTCTGATAATATTCTTCTGTACGCTCGCTGGAAGAGACAAGAGCAACAGACGTTGCGAGATGTACTCTTGACTCTTTCCTATCTTGCGGGCTAGTTGGCTTTCACTTCCCCAGCCATTTTCTTCAATGTATACTTTGAACGCTCTCGCTTCCTCAATCGCGTTCATCGTCTTCCTTTGGATATTTTCAGTTAGCGAGATTTCATAAGCGCTTCGATCTGAAAGTTGTCGAATTATGCATGGGATTCTCCCCCATCGAAGCTGCCTGCAGGCTTCAAGTCGTCTTGCGCCGGCCACGACTTCAAATCTATCGCCCATCGGTCGAATGAGTATTGGCTGAATGAGCCCCTTTTCTCGAATAGAAGCTGCAAGTTCATTGATGCCCTCTTGATTATCTCGGAGCGTAGCTTTCGGGGGATCGATCAGCTTCGAGTCTACGGAATCAGTTAGATCTACAGTCTCATGGTAATGAACACTGCAACCGCGCATGTACATCATCGCGGCCCACGCAACGATATTTAAGGGAAGCGAACCCTAATTGCCCATTATCCGATCAAAGAATCAATTCATTTGCGAATTGGATTAACGTGAGCAAATTGAATTTCATGGCAATCAGTTGCTCGATAACAAGAGTGTCACATC
The DNA here is from genome assembly GCA_035533635.1 of Nitrososphaerales archaeon. GTDB lineage: Archaea > Thermoproteota > Nitrososphaeria > Nitrososphaerales > CADDZS01 > DATLTL01. The sequence continues at coordinate 1,760 of DATLTL010000160.1, read as the reverse complement.
TATACGCCCTAACAATATTGCGATCTTTTCATCGCAGAAGACGATCGTCGGTTATGATTTTTGCAATTCTGCGAATGTCTTTGATCACCGGGACGCCAAGTATCTGACTCTTGTGTTGCTTGTTCGTAAGGTTGCCCGTGATACACATCGGATTGCTATGTTTCTTTAGGAGTTTTAGAACCTCAGTTTCGGTGTTTGCGCACAGGATTCTTACAACATTAGATTTCGCTCGGAATTTCTGGTAAAAACCTTCCACAAAGAGATAATCCATCTTTTCTCTTCTAAAGATATTCAGGATTTTTTCCAGAGAATCGTTTGATAATCTTTCCTTCTTTATGATCGCGATTTCAGAATCTGCTAGAGAAACTATGATTTTAGCGCCCGAGCGCGCAAATCTCCATGTGTCTTTCCCGCGCGTGTCGATGGTGAAGTGCGGTGAGTGTGTATGTTTGAGGATGCCGACGCGATATCTTTTGACTACAAGAATTCTACAGAGTCTTTCAATGGTTGTTGTCTTTCCGGAATCGCTGAATCCTAGAAAATGAATAATCCGCAAGAAAAGAGACCTAGCTTTGTAGAATACGCGCCAGCTGAGATGTCCCCAGGAGTTGAATTTCAACTCGTTCGGATTTTTGAATGGTACTATTCCGATTCATGATCACAAAACCGTTGGCAAGAGACAGATTAGATATAACATTAGAACCCCACCCAAGATGCATAACGTGATACGCGCCATCCTTACGAGCAAGACTCACAAGCGCAATTGCATCAATTGGCCGGGTGTTTTCGATTTGCTCCACACATGTTGCGTCTAACCTAAGCTTTCGGTCGTTGAATTCTAGTCCTGAAATAATATTCAAAACCGGGAGCGCTATTAGAAAGAAAGAGAATGCGGCGGAAGAAGCGTGCGAAGGGATGACCACAACAGGTTTATTGTTCACAGTGAAAAGGCCGGCAGGTTTGATCGGGATCATTCTAACACCATGAAATATAATTCTCGAACCATGGGCAGCTGAAAGCGCGTCAGGAGTAAAGTCCTTTTCTCCCACCGAGCTCCCACCAATTGTCAAAATCGCATCGTAATTGCCGATGTGTGATTCGATAGATTTCGTAATCTCATTGGAGTCGTCTTTGCATATTCCGATTAGTTTTGCTTGAATCCCTAGCTCCCCCAAGAGACCTGATATCAAATTGAAAAAGTTGTTAACGATGATATTTTGATTTTCAAGATTGCTATCTGCTTTGCGTTGCCTGAATTCGCGTAGCTCATCCCCGATTGAGAGGATTCCAACTAAAGGAGAATGGAATACTCTGACACTCGACACGCCAGCAGAAATGAGTAGGGCAACATCCGCCGAGTTGAAGACGTGCCCTTTCCTGAATAGGGTTCTGCCAGCTTCAAAATCTTCACCTCTTTCAACTACGTTCTTCAAGTTGGCGATTGGTCTTGTAACAGTCATTTCGCTACCTGCGAACTTTGTATCTTCCACCTTTACCACTGCGTCAGCGCCATTGGGCAACGTGGCGCCCGTTGCCACATAGAAGCATTCATTGCCCGTTATTCTGAGACCAGTCGCATCCGAATCTGGAAAAACGGAACCCAGTATCTTGAAACGAATCGGAATCAACGTCGAAGCCTTTTGACTTTCGACGGATCTTATTGCATAGCCATCCATTGCGCTCACCGTAGTTGACGGAACGCTGAATTTCGATGAAACATCTCCGGAACAGACGCGCCCCAAGACTAGATCGGCAGGAAC
>DATLTL010000159.1:0-5138 GCA_035533635.1 Nitrososphaerales archaeon | reverse complement strand
TGCGTCTCTTGACTGCGCGATCGTGCACAACGGCGACATCAGCTCGTTTGGCGCCAATATGGAGTTTCTGAGTTCTTACGGATACAAGAGCCACGTCGGAACCGATAGTGAAGTAATTTCAAAGCTCCTGTTTCACCTGACTCGCATTGAGGGTCTTTCTATCAAAGACGCCGCCACAATTCTGACAAACCCGTTTGAGGGGAACACGCCCTCCGGTGCGCAGGAACTCCTATCGAGTTTTAGGGGAGCTAAACTTGACGGCCCGTTTGCTGTTGTCGCAGGATACTGTGATGATTCCGACTTTTATCTCGTTGCGCTTACCGATAGATCGAAATTCAGACCGTTGATTCTCGGCGAGGACGAAAATTGCTACTACGTTGCGAGCGAGGAAAACCAGATCAGAAACATTTCAAAGAACGCCACGATATGGACTCCCGACCCCGGATCGTACTTTATAGCATCGCTAAAGAGGGGCTTGATCGAAAGTGGAACCACAAGAAAGGTCAGCACCCACAGCGACGCCTTTTCGGAAAAGACGTTTTCAAGCTCGGCGCGCGTACCTGAAATTGATGCAACCGGAATGGACTACCCAAGACTCAACCAGGAAATTCACGCAGCGTTCGAGAGAGGTGCGATGGGCATCAGGATATCAAACCTCAGCGGCCAGAGGTACCTTGGAATAGGGCTATCACCCAAACGCGAAGGCAACTACATTCCGTTCAAAGTGGAACTGTCCGGCTTACCGGGGAATTGCCTCGCCAATCTGAATAGCGGTGGGGTATTCGAAATCTTCGGAAACGTCGGTGACGATCTGGCGGACACAATGCATTCCGGGAAGATAATCGTTCATGGTAGCGCTCGCGACGTCGTAGCCCAAGCACTGCAGGGCGGAGACATTTTCGTTAGCGGCTCGGTCGGGAACAGGGCAGCAATACAGATGCGCGAATATCAAAGATTGAAACCATATCTAATAGTAGGCGAGTCAGCTGACGATTATCTTGGAGAATATATGGCCGGCGGAGTCGTTGCTGTTCTCAATCTCTCGGATGAGAAGAGACCCGTCGGGAATTTCGTTGGGACCGGAATGGTTGGAGGCGCCATATATGTCCGAGGAAAGATACAAGAATCGCAGCTCGGGCTCGTGCCAAAAAAAACTGACGTGTTGAATTATTTGAGGGCCGCGTTGCTAGACAGTGAGATTTCAAAAGAAGCATATGACAAGATAGTTTCGCTACGATTTCCGAGTGAGCGAAGTCTTCAAGGACTGGTACCCGACTCGATCCTGAAACGAATGCGCGTAATTTTCTTTCGAAACAAGTACACGAGGCCGTGCACGGTTGAATACAGGGAGCTGAACGAATCAGACAAGGAAGCGCTAAAAGAGAAACTTGACGAGTTCTTCCAAGTGTTTAAAATCCCCGAACAGCAAAGAAATGTCGTCTTGAGCTCGGAATACTCGATCATCCGTCCTCTCGAAGAAGAAATAGAGAGTCCGATTCCGCCGCAGGAACTTCCAATAGAGGAGTAAACCATGCCGGAAAGAACTGGCGACCTCTGGTGGCTATTCTCCAGGCAGACTGTGTGCGTCACCCAAAAGCAGAGTGTTTTCAATGGCGCAGTTCTGATGCAAAAGAGGAATTTCAGACACATTCCGGTCATCACTGATGATGGAAAGATTGCCGGTATTTTCTCTGTTCAGGACATTGTCGACTCTCTTGCTCTGGTGCTGGGTCATGAGACTGAGTCCAAGAAAATCATTGAATCTCTGGACATCCCAGTCCATAGAATCATGGCACTCCATCCAATCGTTGTTGAGAAAGGCGACGGATTGATAGACGTCGTGAAAAAACTAATCGCACACAACGTGGGAGCTCTGCCGGTTGTAGACGAAAAGGGAGTAGTTCAGGGGATAATCACACTGCGCGATGTCGTTGGTTTGCTCGGAACGGGGTCCGAGCCGTTGGGGGTTCAAGTCTCAGAAATAATGACGCGAAAAGTTACTACGATCGGGCCAGATGCCACCATGGCAGACGCGGTAAAGTTTATGTCAGATATGCGAATCAGAAGACTGCCTGTCGTTTCGGAGAACGGCAACGTCTTGGGAATGATCTCAAACAAGGATATGCTGAGGCTCGTCTCGAGGCTCCCCGCTGGAGAGTCGCCATTTGGGGAAAAGATCTCGCAACACATGACAAAAGAAGTCATCACTGCGGACCCAGAGGACGACGTCAGATTACTTGCCTCCAGGATGGTGATATTCAACATCGGCGGACTTGTTATCAATGGAGCTGACTCGCAAATCGCTGGCCTCGTGACAGAAAGAGATCTGGTAAAGCGCTTGGCAGAAGTAAGATCTGTGGACTTTTTGGTGGACTCGATGAAATTCGAGCTTGAGCTTCAAAACTAGTGTTATCCAAACCTTGAACTGCATTGACAAAAACTGATCTCGAATTATTTCAAGAGCTCGGACTGACCGGATGCAGGACGATAGATTCGTGCGAGAATGTACTACAATCATTACGGATGCGCCAGCTGGACATGCTAAAAATCGTATTATCGCGGCTGGCAAAGGAAGAGTGCTTTTCCTTTGAGATTGCGGATGGAGTCAGGAAAAATGACCTTCGAATGTTCGCAAGAGCAATTCTCCTATTGAACAACAATCGCTTGGAAAATGCTAATTAACACGGCGATGCAGGTTTCCAAGAACAAGGAATCTTGCATGCCTAAGGCGATCATTCTGATCAACGCGGACGTGGGTAAGGAAGCAGAAGTCTACTCCTCGGTCAAACAGATCACGGAGGTCGTCGAGGTGCACACTAGTTACGGTACATATGACATTATCGCAATTGTGAATGCTGACACAAACGAGAGGCTGAAGGAAATTATTACCAGCCGAATACGCTCGATACCTTCGATTCGCTCGACTCTGAGCATGCCAATTGTTGATTGATCAGAGTTTTCTTGCTACCTGCACGACTTGTTCCAGCTTTGAAATTTCCTTCGCAATAGCCCCTTTTTTGGGCTTGAATCCCACCGGTATGTGCTCGCTGGGGTTCATGTACTCGGCGTACCTGTGCCACAGTCCCGTGTAGAGTAAAGAGTTCATCCCGATCGAAGCTGCGCCAGCTACGTCTGCTTCAAAGAGATCGCCGACGTGCAGTGCTTCTTCAGGAGCTACTTCGAGTTGTTTCAAAGCTGATTCGAAGATCTCTCTCCTTGGTTTCAGGAAACCGACTTCAGAGGAAACAGTCAGGTGATCAAAGTAAGACGATATGCCGTACGAGCGAAACATTCGCCTGTACGTCTTTGATGACCGTGCTGCGTTTGATATGAGGCCGATTTTGATTGCCGGAAATTCCTTCTTGAGTTTCGCAAGAGCTGGTTTGACCTCCGGGTTCAGGTTTGGATATTTCTTATAGTAGCCGGAATTGGAGAGCGTTCTTCCGGCTTCGTAGTAAACGCGCTCTGCCTCAGAGCGTTCAAACTTCAGACCCAGAAGCTCGAAGAGCATCCTCCCGCGATCCTCCTGCGACAGATCCAGACCCTTCTTGTAGAGCTCGCGCGCCTTGACTGAAAGCTCTTCCATCGCGAGCCGTATCGAGTTGTAAGTAATCTTCTCCCTTGTCGAACCCTTCGTCCCCACGCGCCGCGTCAAGCGGTGGAAGTTGATAATTCTTCTTAATTTCCTGTACTCCTCGAGCTCTTTCGTATCCCATATCAGTGTGAGCCACATGTCGAATGTGACAGCTTTCAGAGTCAATGCAATACACTTCAATCCTTCCAGAGATAAAGTTGATGCAATTTTTTGAATAATCTTAAATTTCGTAGATTGATGTTTCTCGTCACAAATGGCACGCCAGAGGAAAGCCTACATGGTGGACATCGACGGAGTGGTTTGCGTGAAGCCCGATGTCATGTTGCTTGGTGAAAATAAGATAATTTCTCTGGCAGAACCTGGCGACGCGACTTTCGGCGTGACTGGTGTCAACATGATCGAAGAAAGATTCGAAAGAGAATATGACGGAGAATTGGTTCAGATCAAAGCGCAAGGAATGCTACCAATCGAAATGACACCTGAGCATCCACTTCTTGTCGCGACTTCGAAGACATCACGTTCGAAAGTGTTCTTTGACAGGCCGATTTGGAAGAGGGCGGCTGACGTTAAAGTCAAATTCGCGCTACGCGACGGAGATTATCTTTTGCTCCCCCGGATTAAGGGTAACATCGAGATAGATAGAATCGACCTGCGAGAATTTGTGACTCCCCATGGCGCAGATATATGCAAAGCGCAAAGTTTGCCACTTTCGCTTCCGCTCAATGATAAGACTGCTTGGCTTCTGGGACTGTACGTTGCTGAAGGGTGCGTGATAAGAGATTCTAGCAGAAACAATAGCCTAGCAAAGAACCAATTTTCCCTAGGAAGGACGGAACTTCCCCTTGTCGAACGGCTCGAACAAACAATTTCGGACCTCGGGTATACACCCTTGGTACGCTCACAAGGATCGGTGACGATGGTTCAGCTTCAGTCGAGAGTGCTTGCCAAAGCGATTTCGCATTACTGTGGAGTCGGAGCTTGCAATAAGACAGTCCCTGAAGTAATACTCTTACACAAGAATATCAGTCTCCTCGGTTCATTTTTGGAGGGTTATTTGAATGGAGATGGTTCAAGCATCCCTAATGGATTCGCTGCGATCACGGTGTCAAGGGTACTAGCATTGCAGCTCCAATTATTGTGTGCAAGGTTGGGAATACCGTTATGTATTTCGATGAAACAGACAGATGAATTTGGTTACATTCAAGGTAGAAGGGTGTCGCTTCATAACAAGTATAGAATGCAATCAATAGTTACGTCTGGGCCAAGGAGGAAGATGAAAATATTTCCTGACTATATCCTGTGCCCAGTTCGAAAAGTTGAGAGAGTGTCGTACGCGGGCAAAGTGTATAATGTGAGGACAACAGATAATACCTATCTCGCGTGCAATGCTGTCGTTCATAACTGCGAACACGTGCCAAACGAGTTTCCTGAGAAGATGAAGACCGCCTCGGAAATTTCAGGGGCTCGCGAGTGGGTCAATTCCAGGTACGAAAAAGGAAATTACATCTGTTTTTTCACTGCGAGGCTAGAAGAACACCGAAAG
>DATLTL010000158.1:0-6068 GCA_035533635.1 Nitrososphaerales archaeon | reverse complement strand
CCAAGAAAGATAGTTATCAATCAATGTGTAAATGATTTGTTCAGAGAATATCTTCACTTGGCTATCAAAAATCTCCCTTTCGGCGTCGGGCAAGATTTTCACACTAAAGGCCAGGACAACTCCATGATATTTGTCGGTCTTTTGAACTGCAGATGCTTCCACGATATCTCTGCGCGTAACAGGCCCGATATCAGCTCTTTTGATCGGGATCTGTCTTACCTTCAGCATCTCGACGATCGCTTCAAGTGAACCGAGAGCATCTGCCTTCAATACTATTCCATTTACGTCCGAGTTAATCATAACTTGTTTAATTTCAGATTCAACGGCTGCCCTAATTTGATCTAGCTTTTCTGGAACTGCAGAAACAATTGGCGATCCAGCGAGCACCCCTTCGAGATCCGGTGTAACGATCTTGATACCTGCAGCCGCATTTATTGAATTGACTGCAATGAATTTATCGCGTGGATCTCTCATTTCATCCAGAGGCTTTGGCAGAAATATTGCTTTGATTTTCGTGGAAATTGCCCCATCTTTCTTCGCTACAACAACGTAGTCGCCCGTCTGGAGTTTTCCCTCAAGAAGTATTACGTTCGCGGTTTCGCCTAACCCTGGTTCCTGTTTGACCTCAAGAACGATGCCCCTTGACGAAGAGAATTCGGATTTTGCGAGCCGCTTCTGCAAATAGACTTGTGTCAATCCAACCAAAATAGCAATAAGCTCAGGAATGCCTTCTCCAGTCCTTGCACTTACAGGTACGATTGCCACCTCTTTTCTAAAATCTTTCACGCGATAGAGAGCTTCAGAATTAATTCCGAGGCGCGAAAGGGCACCTACCACGGTGTAAATCTTCTCATCCAGCATATCGATAACAGGTTTGGGCTGATTCTTCATCGATTGGGTTACAAACTTCGAAGTTCCTTTCTTCCAACCTGATATCGAGTCGATCTTGTTTAGAGCGACGACGAACGGAACTTTTCTATGTCTTAGTATTTCCAAACTTTCGTAAGTCTGCGCTTCAAGTCCCTTTTGCACATCTACAACCAGGATTGAAATGTCAGCTGCTGACCCTCCTCGTGATCTCAAATTCGTGAAGATCTCGTGCCCAGGTGTATCGATAACCAATAGACCCGGGACTTTGATTTCTCCACCCCCAATGGTCTGTAGCAATGGACCGCAAATTTCTTTCAGCGTTTCTGCGGGAAAGAAGCTTGCACCAATATGCTGTGTGATTCCGCCCACTTCTCTTGCTTGAACGCCTGTTCCTCTGATCTTGTCAAGAAGAGACGTCTTCCCAGAGTCGACGTGCCCCAGAACGACGACAACAGGTTGTCTGATCTCGGTCGCTTCCACGGCGTTTCACTGCACCTAATCCAGACCACGGATTACTTTTCTGAGAACTTAACTATTTGCTGTTCTGTTGCTTAGGAAATATCTGGAAAAAGAATCTTCGATTCGCGTTCAAAACTTTCAGTGGAATCTGACGCGTGTACCACATTGTCCGTATAACCCAATCCGAAATCTCCTCGAATTGTCCCGCTTGCGGCTTCAGAACTCTTTGTGACTCCAATCATCCTTCTGACCACATCCACTGCATTATTACCCTCTAGAACCACACCTACAACAGATCCTGAGGTAATGAAATTCTCTAGATCAGGAAAGAAAGGCTTTCCGACATGTGGTGAATAGAAATTCCTTGCTAGCGATGAATCAAACTTGAATAATCGCAACTCGACTAATTTGAATCCTCTTTTTTCAAATCTGGAAATAATCTCACCAACAATATTCCTTTTCACACCGTCCGGTTTAATGACCACGAGTGTACGATCCATGGGAATCTACGCTTTTCCCTTGGAATGAAGTGGACTACCGGTAGGCTTTTGAGATCTTGTAGATCCTTTGCTAATTTGCCTAGCCCACTTCAGTTTCCTAGAGTCGCGCTTTAGAACTGTAGCGTTCTTCCTGCATTTTGAGGAACAGTACCAAAAAGTAGCAGCGTCATTTCTTATGTACATAACGCCAGTGCCGAGAGATATCATCCTGTTGCAAAATGAGCATCTTTTTTGAGTGTAAGACAAGTCAACCAGTCAACCCTGAAGCTCTACTTTATCTTTCTTGCTTCCCGTTCTGTTTCTCGCAACATCAAAACATCGCCCATTCTTACAGGGCCTTTTACATTCCGAGTTAAAATTCTTCCTCGGTCTCTCCCTTCCAGCAACTTCACTCTGACCTGAGTTATCTCACCAGCAACTCCAGTTCGACCAACGATTTGAATGATTTCTGCAGGAGTGACTCTTTCTTCGGCTCTTGTACTCATAACACCACAGCCACTGGAACGCCAAGAGAATAGTTAGAATTAGCTCGGAACTTTCAGCTTTGAGACTGCTGATACGACCTGATCAATTAGTGGTTGCGCATCACCGGATTCGATGATGCATGCTGAAGCTGCACCTACATCAATTCCAAGAGCAGGTCCCATATTCGCTCTTGTAGGCACAAAAACGTAAGGAACGCTTCTCTCTTCGCATATTATCGGAAGATGAGCTACAACCTCTGGTGGCTCCACATCTTCAGCTATGATCACTAGTTTCGCGATACCGCGCTCTATAGCTTTTGTTGTTTCATTGGTCCCTTTTCGGATCTTCCCTGTCTGCTTGGCCTGCCTAAGCGCCTCATATGCAGCATCAGAAATCTCTTTAGGAGTCTCAAACTTTACAAAATACGATTTTGCCATTTCAAACCAACCTCGTCGATAAATTGGCTTGAAGACTATACACTTGGTATGGGTTCATTTCTTCGCTCGCCCAAGACCTAATTTTCGACCCCTTTTATAAGCTGTATCCTCGATAGAGTTCTCCAATCTTTACTAAGGGCAGCTTAACCCGGTAGCCTCCGCAAACCGTGATCCGTCACCTGAAGATCTTGCGCGGCAAAATCATTTGTGAGTCAAGATAGCTACTTGCGGAGAATCTAATCTACAGAAGCCGAAACGAACCAATTGAAATATCTCCCCAATTCTAAGACTACTCGCACTTGACTCAATCATTCCATTTGCCAGACGTAGACTGTGAGGATTGAAGTTCTCGTCAATAAGAAGAGGTCCAGGAATCATAACTGAAAGGGGAAAACATGCCTCAGGAACAACCCATTGTACTTTCCTCATTCGGTCGATCGTTTCTTTTTTAACGTACTTGGCGCGAATCGCACTACCTGATGTGGTTACTTCAATATTATATGCCTCAATTAGCCGAATTGTCATTCCTACGGTCAATGCTTTAGCATCATCATTCGAAATCAAAAATCTGCCATTTGTGCTAATCTCTCTTTGTCCAAAATCTTGCTCTGGGTGGTATTTCAGCTGAACTTTTGTTGGAGGGGCACCTTGAACTTCTACTTCCACTGGGTCCTCTACAAAGAAGAATCGCCTTGCAATCCCATCGACTAATTTTCGATTTATGCTCTCGAGAAAATCCCACGTCGGCTGAGATTCCACTTTGCTCAATCCCATGCTCAAAACGAATTCGCGAATCGCTTCAGGGAGGAATCCTCTTCGCTTCAATCCTGCAATAGTAGGCAATCTAGGATCATCCCAGCCCGAAACTTGGCTGCTTTCAATCAGCTTTCGAAGATTTCTTTTTGAAACAGTGGTATTCTGAAGTTCGAGTCTAGAGAATTCGACTATTCTCGGCTTCCTCAACGCTAGAGCATCAAGAATCGCATAATACGATTCATCTCGTAATTCGTACTCTTTGCTCCTTAATGCATGCGTGACTCCGTCGAGGCTGTCCTCTACAGCACCGTCAAAATCGTATGTTGGCCAGACGCAATATTGATGACCCTTAAGGGGATGAGGATCTTCGACGATTCTGAATAGCACTGGATCGCGCATGGTTGTGTTCAAACTTTGCATGTCCCCGAGTAACCTTAGAGTTGTACTTCCTTTCCCTTTGGCGCCTGAAAGCATCTCCCTCCAAAAGACTAGGTTCTGTTCCCTAGTGTGAGACCTGTGCGAACACGCTATGCCGAGGCCCCTATTTTTACGCATATCCTCTTGTGCACAGGTGCAAGCATAAGCTTTGGAAGTCTCGATCAATTTCTCGGCAAGTTTGTAGAAGATCGGAATGTCATCTGAAGCATTCTTCACCTGATCTGCAGTGATCTTCAACCATTGCAGTGATTCCGAAAAAGCGTTGTAATACTCTATCTTTTCGGCTGATGGATTGGTATCGTCGAAACGAATCAGAAATTTGCCATTATATTTTTTCGAATACTCGTATCCAATTATTGCTGCTTTTGCATGACCGATGTGCATAAACCCATTGGGTTCGGGAGGGAATCTGGTTACTACGCCTCCTAGAACTGCGTCTGGAAGGTCGGGAAGCGTCTGCTCCTTTTCAGAGTCCGACTTTGATTGTTGCTTCTTCTTCTCTACGTGTCTATCAAGTTCCCCAGGGAATTCTTCCTGGAATTTTCTCTTTTGAGCCTCAATATCAAGAAGATTTATGTCAGCGATCTGAATGAGTGCAAATTTCTTTGCATTTTGAGGTACCTTTCTCATCTCCGGGTTTTCGGATAACATTCTGCCCAAAACAGACCCGACATCAGCTCTCCCTCCATGCTCGATGGCGTTCAAAAAAGAAATTTTTCTCGCAAGTTTCGAGATTTCTTCGTCATTATTTTGCATGGAAATCCATTAACCTGTAGTAATATTTGCCATTGTATTATCGGAATAATTTCTAGTATTCACGGGAACTAATGTATTCAATTAGCGACTTCGTAATTTCATACGGATCTTCCCGATTGATTCCCTGCTTTGAAATTATACTTTCAAATTCGGATAATGCTCTTTCTGACAGCTGATTTGCGATTTGTTTAGCGTAATCTATTGAACCGAATACATTCATTTGTTCAAAGATATACTTGACTTCTTCCAATGTCTTCTCCTCGCGTGGCTTAGAGAGCGTCTCAATTATTCTCCGTTTTTGATCAGTCCCACACTTTGAGAGCAGATGAATAACCATTAGTGTCCGCTTTCCTTCAAACAAATCTCCCAAAATTTCTTTTCCATACTTTGATTGGTCACCTTTTAGATTCAACACATCGTCGATTATTTGAAAAGATATTCCAAGATGGGTACCAAATTCAATTGCTTCCTTCAAGGCAATTTGATGAGATTTGATTTCCTGAATGTCTCTTTCTTTCTTTGCAAGTAATATACCAAGGCGGGTCGGAGTGATGCAGGTGTACCAAGCCGATTTCTTAGTCACCATCAGAAAGTAATCGTCCACACTCATGTTCCACCTATTTCCAGTAGTCCAAGAAAGCTCCATCTGTTGTCCTTCAGTGGTATCGTTCAACATGGTAGAAAATTCGGACAATATTCTTAGAGTCAAATCCGACCCAAGCTTAATTTGGTTGAGGAGCAGCAATTCCCACATTTTCCCGTGCAAGGCGTCGCCAGTGTTGATTGCAAGCTCAATTCCGACTTTCCTATGAAGTGCTGGCAAGCCTCTCCGAAGATCTGACTTGTCTTCGATGTCATCATGAATCAGGATCCAGTTCTGGAAGAGCTCTAACGCAGCCGCAGTGATCATGGCATCTTCTCTACTTCCTCCGAAGAGATTGCACCAAACCAGACACATAGTGGCTCGAAGTCCTTTGCCGCCTCTGCTGGGATAATCGCGCATCATTTCATATAACTTCATGATCTCAGGAGAATCGTGTCTCTGAGGTAGAAAATCCAAAATGATTTTGTCGATTTGTCTCTTGTTGGCGAGTAGAAGATCAGATAATTTTGACGTCTCAGTTCGCTGTTCCATTCGACATCAACCTGCCCCCTTGTCTATATTGCTGAATTTCCATTCTCACGTTGATATGCTATTCGAAAAGATTCTAGTTGCCTTTACATCATCTTTTCCAGCAAGTAGCGATTCTAGTCTGCCACCCTTGTTGCCGTTTACATAGAAGACGTCTGCCCCCAATTTTGCGAGCTTGAAACCAGTTTCTATTTTGGCGCGGATACCTCCAGTAACATCATATTTCCATTTATTTCCCGCCGGCGCGTTATTCAT
>DATLTL010000157.1:0-10743 GCA_035533635.1 Nitrososphaerales archaeon | reverse complement strand
AATTTCTGATCCTTCGAGCCCGCCGTGGATATAGACGCCGCCGTAGCTTCGTGCATATCTCTCAACGAGTCTTCTCGTCGGAAGGAAGACAAGCCACGACTCGTTTTCTGGCTGCGAGTAGAGGTACATAGACAGTTTATCTAGCATTTCGTCAGTGTCCTTTGAGAGCTCGAGGTCTATGGAAACTGGAAACCTTCGACCGGAGACAGTGTAGAGATTCTTTACCTCAAGGAATGACATGAATTCTGCGGGGTCGATGGTTGCGCTCATGATTCGAATCAAGTTTCGCGAATTCTGTGAGAGGCCCTGTTTAGCGAGAGACATGCAGAGTTCGAGCTGTGAAGACATCTGATGGCTCTCGTCAAAATAAATTGAAACGTCTTTGAGCGAGTTTTCTGCGAGCATTCTCAAAAGCACACCATCGGTCACGATCTTCAATCTCCCCCCGACATTGATTTTCGTGTCCTTTGTGATCACCGCGAGCTCGTGCTTTAGCTCTGGATAAATCACCTGAAGAGAATAGTATAGTGCGTTGCATGATGCTCTTGAAGGCTCTCTGACTATAATCTCGCGGTTCCCCGAGCACACCTTGAACTCGTGAACTGGTGTGACAGTGCTCTTTCCCGTTCCAACGTCGCCAAGTATAACAAAATGATTGCTGAAATCAATCGAGTCGATTATCGATAGAATTGGGAGCTTTGGCGTACTTTTGTTGGTGATCTCCCGAGGAACGGAATCCAAATAATAAAAAATACCTAATGGAGAGAAAACTGTCGACTCCAGTAAATAAGTGATGCCGATCTGCCAAACCCATGTTCTCGGGAACATCGTCTGTTGAGTCAAGTTACTTTCTGGTAACTTCTGGGTTTAAGAAGTGTACTGAAGAACAAATTTGACATGTCGTCAACTCGGCATTACAATGAACTAGACATTGAATTGCAAGACCTGCTCAAGCTAGAGCATCCGCCGATTGCAATATCCTTTACAAATGAGCCTCCAGTAGGAGTAAAGAAAATCGACGAATCGGTTCCCTCCGGCTGTGTCTTTTGGATCAGAGCCTTCACCGAACAATTCTATACTTCAAAAAACGATCATGCTAATTGCACCATCGGCAGTTTCACACATGGATTCCTTCGACCTTCGCAAGTTTCATTGGACAGTTGTCCTGATGTCAAACTAATGGTTCAAGCAGATTATCTTGCGCTGAAAGACTTCACAGGCGTTCCTAGAATGGAAAGTGCACCGAAGTTCGTTTCATACGCGCCACTGAAATCTACAAGTTTCGAACCAGACGTCGTACTCATGATCTGCAATGCAGAGCAATCTATGCTTGTCACAGAAGCAACACCATTTTACGAGACGATGGGTAAACCCACATGTGCTGCAATACCATACGCCTACAACGAGAAAGAGGTCGCCATAAGCTTTGGCTGTGTTACAAACCGGGTCAGAACAGGACTGAAATCAAATGAACTTGTGGTTACGATACCAATGAGCAAGCTCGAGGCATTTGTTGCAAACCTGAAAGAGACTGCGAAAGCTAACAACGAAGTTCGGCAGGAGGTTGCTGCTATGCTGAAAAGCCGCTGAAAACAATTCTTCTGTTTTTAGCGCGGACCAAGAATGTGTCCGTATTCTGACGCATAGTTCTCGATTCCGTCAGCTGCTATTACGGCATACGTCTTACTCTTTTGCTCTCTTGACTCCTCAATCGCAGCCAAGAGCGCAATGGCAGTGCTAGGTCCGAAGCCCAGACCTCTCTTTGCGAAGTATTCAAGAACAGCCTCCAATCCAGCAGTGCTCGTCTTGATCACTTGTTCGTAAAGTTCAGGCTTGTAGAATGCAAGACCATCGGCGCCGCTTAAGGTTCTGATGCCTTCCACGGGCCTATCTGGAAACGCCACAATCACTCTTGACTTCTTGTCCGCGAAGTACTGCGCCAATCCTGTCGCAGTTCCTCCACTCCCAAACGTGCAAACCACATAGTCCAAGTTTCTGGTCTGTTCTAGGAGTTCCGGACCCGTAGTCGACGCGTGAGCGTAAACATTCTCGACGTTCTCATACTGCATGAAAGTGAAATATTCTTCGGGATTGTCACCCACCAACTTCTTCACAAATTCGATACTGCTCTTTGCTATAGAGGCGCCAGGCAATGGACAGAACTCGCTGCTGCGCGCCTCGTTTGCTTCCGCGCTCCGCAAAGCCTTCACTCCGCCCTGGATGCTGCACACATTCGTGAAACCCAGTTGATTCAGCAACGTGCTCAGAAGCATCGATGTGTTTCCAATGGCGCAAACAAATGCTACTATCTTGTTCGGGTTGCCTAATTCAGGAATCCTAATCAGTAAATCATTTTTTAGTTTGTCAAACTCGCCTTTCTGGACCCTCGATATCATTGGTGTTTCGGATGCTTCGAGCGATAGCGGCAGAAGCCCATCTAGGAGGAAGTTTCCGTCGATTTGGCCAAGAATTGCATTAAGCGATCTTTGTTTTCTTTCCGCCGCGACCTTGCCGCTAAATAGCAACTGAATGTCATCATTTGCTCCTCCAAAATTTGACCAGTAGTAGACGACTGTCTTGTGGTGCTTTTGCGCTAAAGCTTCGAGATCATCCAACCTATACTCGCTTCCAATTGTGAGAATCTTTGCGCGAAACTTTGTCAGGTGCTCCTTTATTTCTTCGGAGACATCAAGCCTTGAAAAAACAGCGGTGAATTCGACGCCAAGTAAATCCGCAATTTCCGCGAGCCCTTTTCCAGTATTTCCAGATGTTGGTTCTATCCAACGCTTTTTTGTTCCAGATTTGTTGTAAATTGCACCATCTCTAATCGCATTCAAAACCATCGAAGCGACTGCTCTACCCTTGACGGATTCGGTCAGTTGGTTCTTGTACTCTAACTTCAGGTAGAATCTGTTGCCGTTGGGCTTTGACCCGCCAACAAAACGTGCAACTTCGTCCGTAATGTCCAAGATTGGAGTGCTGTTGACGTGCCTTCCACTCTCCGTATCGTAGTATGGTGCCCCCAGTTTTTGCAAGAAGGACTTCACAAGAGCATGATCCTCCCTAGCGGCCGAGGCAACTGTATCTTGAACAATTGATTGCATTTGGATTTACACGTAGAACTGAAGGTAATCAGGAAATGAGAACGAACCTAATTACTTGTCCTTATTGGATTGGCACAATTATCTATTTATCCGGTCGGTTTCAGGCATGATATAGTGGGTTCAACGCAATTTTAGCGTCTATTCATAAGATTCTCGCCTGAAGAATAGTTTGTTGATGCCAATCAAACACTGGAGAACCTATAATGATGGGAATGATGGGGCCGACTATCTTATCGAAGACTGAAACATTTCTTTGAGAGAGCAAACAGTAAACTGCGAATAGTCACAAATTTATTAACGCTAAATTGAATCACGGTAAGAAATGAACCGTTCAATATTGGCCATTGCAGTCGCGATTATTGTGATTATTGCCGCCGTAGGTGTCGTGTTTTACACATCGTCGCTAGCGAAGACACAATCGACAACTACTAGTTCGCCTACTCTTACCACCTCTTCCAGCGTAATTACGAGCTCGAGTGTGATTACCAGCTCTTCGCTATCAAGCGCTAAATCTTCCACTTCTGGAGGTTACTATTTTCTGATATTCACGCAGAAAGGTTTGGTCCAACTTGCATCAACTTCAGGGACATTGCTAGGATACGAAAGATTGTACAACATCTCAGACAGCATTCCTGCCCAAACTTTCTACTGGGATGAGTATCCGATTCAGGGTGTTGCTGGTTCAACTTTACTTATTCCATTGAACAATGGGACCGTCAAGATTCTCAATGTCACCACGATGAAGATAATAAACACGATCAGTGTAGGATCAGTAACGGGTTTCATAGGCATCGCGGCGAATCCAAACCAGACGCTCGCAGCGATTGCAGACGGACCGTCTGGAATAGTTGAGGTCCTGAGTCTAAAGACTCTACAGATCTTGTGGAAAACCACTTTTAGCACACCTTCGGGCTCGACTGCTTACCCGTGCGATGTTCGCTGGTCGCCGGACGGCAACACGTTTGCGATACCGATGAAAAATAACGGGACCGTGGATGTCATTAGTGCACAAACAGGTTCCATATCGGCGAGTACTATTGTGCCGACGACAACTCAACCCTACATGTTGTCCATCAACAATCAAGGAAACCAGGTCGCAGTTGAGCTTGCAGGAAACAAGACCGATGTATTCTATTCTTACCCGGCTTTGAAACCTCTTGGAGCGACAGGATTTAATTCGAGCATCACACCACAAAGGGGCGTGTTCACGCCAGACGACAAGTACTATCTTGAAGCTTCTAGTTCATCAAACGTGATCTACGTTATATCGACGAGCAACTACCAGCTTGTAAACACACTGAGCCTTCCGCCAAGTTCTACACCTGGACTTTCCGATATGGAATTGACACCCGACTCCAATTATGTGTACGTGGTACAGCACGGCAACCCAACAACTGGTGGAGTGGTTTATCTTATCCCGCTAGCTAGCATTGCAACTATTAACCCTTCATCACTTTTGAGCTCACTGAAAAGCATCGCGCTCGCTACTGCTCCTGCAATCGCCCTGGCAATTTCGACAAGTTCCGGAACTTATCTTGCAGACAATGTACTGTCTCCACCTGTAACGGGCCTGCACTGCTAGTCGTGATGTGATTTCAGACATCTTGAAACCATTCCATCCGCTGTTCTTTCTGCTTCTCTTCGCAAACGCGACTCTCGTGCTACCAATAGTCACTAATGGAATCAGAGTTCTCAAACTCTGGTATTCGCCAATGGCGACAACGGGACAAGCTTCCTTCTTCTACCCGTTCCTTGAGTTTGTCGCAGTCTGTGTGGTGCTCAATGTTGCAGCCATAATACTCCTCAGGAGAGCCGACTGGGAGAGGTTCATTTCTCTCGGTAGCAAGCTTGGGTGGAGATCGATCATTCGCGGCGTGTTGGAAGACCGATTGGGAAGAGCAATATTCCTTGCATATGCCCCACTTTACTTTGTATCGTTCCTAGTTGCTAGCGGACTGCTTCTCGTGCCGAACGTGAATGTGAGTTCGTATTTTGTCCCACTCACTCAGATAGTATTCCAAGCGAATGGCGTCCCCATGATAGGACCTCTCGCCCTGAACGTTGATTTTCTCGTTATTGGTATTGTAAACACAGTAGTGTTGTCATTGGCGTTGATATTCGGCTATTATGTGAACTGCCTGACCTATGTTTCGCAACGGGTGATCGACATAGGTGTGCGAGGAGCTACAAGATTAGCTGCGACACAAAGCGTTGGGGGCTTCCTTGCAACTTCTGCGCCAGCCCTTGCAACCACATCGGCGATCTGCTGCCTGACTCCGACAGGAATGAATTCCCTGTTGTATCTGGTTTCAACTTCAAGCTCGATTCTGAGCAAAAAAATCGTCTGGGGCTATGGAACAATAGCGGGTGTTTTCTGGTTGACTGGTTCACTTCAGGGAATCGAACTCTTCTCGACTATGGCGATCGGAATCGCACTCTTGGGTCTGTCCTATTATCAGGTCAGACGTATACAGCGGAGCGTAACCCAGCGCAGGGTACTAACTCTTCATTGACAACGTTGCTTCAATCAATTTCTGAGCGAATAACTCATCGTTTAGCGTACCATCAAATTGCGTAGAATCGTTAATGAAAGTCTTCGGCACTCCGATGACCCCATACTTTTCCGTCAACTCTCTGAATTCCATAGATTCTATCATTTGCGCGCGAATCTTCTGATTTTCTATGGCAAAACGGTGTGCTGTGCGTACGACAATCGGAGAGTATGGGCAGCTAGGAGTCACAAACACTTTGATGTCGATTGGTATGCGGATTTTATTTATCATTTCTCTTACTACGGGGGCCAGATCTGTGGATCCTTCGGAGGCGTCAACAATGTCTTCAATCAAGCATTTCAGCTGATAACCTCCAGGCATCCCAAAATAGTATAATTTCGCGCCGTTGTTGGACAAAATGACAGTAGCAGGAGTCAGCGTAACATTAAGCTCGTCTGCAAGAGCATTGTCTTGATGGATGTCCAGTATATCGAATTTTAATTTACTCGATTGGGCGGATATTTCTCTCAGAAGCTGCTCGGCTTCTCTACAATGAGAACATCCCCTCTCGACTGTGAAAAGGAGAACTTTCACTTTGCGCTTGAGCTTTGAATCAAATAGTTTCTTGATGTGAGATATATCATCACCATGCAACATCTTCCCGAATCACACGTGAATGACCAAAATTGTGAGCCGCAGATAAGTGAGTATCGACTCTGCGTGTTACGAAACGGATAAAAGTTGTAAAGTGATAACTTGGATCCCAATGGCAGAGACGCGCCCAGAATGGATCAGGGCAGACATTTCAGTTGATTTGCAGGGAGAAAGCTGTCCCATCCCTGAAATGACTGTTGCAAAGAGATTGAAGAATGCCGCACCAGGTACTGTCATCGAAGTGTTGACTGACCACCAACCCGCGGCAACCGATACTCTACCCGCTCTCGCCAAGGGTCTCGGCTACCAGTTCTACGCTGAAAGAAGCGGAAACTTATACAGAGTGTACATAGCGAAGCGGTGAATTCTTTGGCCGCTCCAACAATGCTAGAGCAGTTCGTACTAGGTTACGGATTTGTTTTTGTTTACGCAATATTTGGCCTCGCAGGTTTCATTATGGGCTGGGTTGCGCAGAGGGGGAACTACTGCTTTGTCAATGCAATGTCGTCAATTTACACGACGAAAAGCTACGATAGATTCGGCGCACTTCTAATTTTGTTCGGGATATCAGCACTCGCAACGGGTGCGCTAGTTGCATTCGGAATTGTCCCGGCGGTAGATCAATACTACAACAACTTTTTCTTCGGATGGTACATAATAGTCGGCGCTCTGATTTTCGGGTTTGGCGCGACGTTGGCTGGCGGATGCAATCTGTCAATGCTTTACAGGGCAGCTAGTGGCTACTTACAAAACTGGCTAGAGCTGTTCGGCATGATGGTAGGAACTTTCATTTTCGCAGTTGCAATCTGGCCCTTCCAATCCTACACAATGGCAAGCGGCATCCTCTCAACGAAACAGGGTGCATACATCGAATACCTTCCTTATGACATATTTCACTATGTATCGAGCTGGTCTGTTGGAATCACGGCACTGTTACTCGGCGTACCGCTCGTTGCTCTAGGTGTCTATCTACAGACGAAAACAAGAAAGAAATGGGCTTCTTTTGGTATCGATGCAGGTACTCCAGGAACAGTTAACGCTTTGGCCTCTCCGATAACTGCCCTAAATAGCATTCCCACCAGCAGAATACCGACGATAAAACCATCGTCTCTACTTGGAAGGATTGATATCGCCGACGTGAAGAACATGATATTACTTAGGATACCTTACAGCGTAAATCTTTCAACTGGACTCTTGGTAGTCGCACTGTTAATGGTGTTCGTTGGCGGAGCGGGTTATACTTTCAACTATCTTGTTATCACTTCTTCTGATGGAGGTAGGTTTCTTGAATACATCCTGATGCCGTTCGGCGTAAACCTCGCACTAGGCACGCCTTGGTACAACAACGCGCTCGCGGTGGTTGACCCTAGTGTACTGATGGTGATAATGCTCATAGTCGGCGCTTTTACTGCAAGTCTTCTTTCTGGTGACTTTAAGATCAGAGTACCCCACCAAAAAAGGAGACTTCTGATAGGTTTCCTAGGAGGGATTCTCGTCGGTATCGGCGTAAGGATCGCGCTTGGATGCAATATTGGAATGATGTGGACAAATTTTGCCCAGCTCGGCTACGATGGCATACTATTTCTTATCTCAATGCTTGGCGGCGTCGGACTCGCGATCAAGGTGCAACAGCACTTAGTATGAGAGTGTAAGAGAATGACACAAGAAACTCAAAAGAGAACTTTCCCATATCGGTTCATGATAGCACCATTGGGGTTGTTGCTGTTTGTAGTTGGATGGTACCGGTTCTCAGTGGTCTATATTCAAGGAGCAAACCTTCAACTCGTCCAGCAAAACAATTACTCCGTTTATGTTCCGTTCCAGCAGATCTCGGCATATCTGCAAGCGCTCCAAGAATTCACTTACGTCACTGCGGCAATTGCCCTCGTAATGTTTCTGTACTTCTTCGCACGGTTTATCCAGTTCAAGAGGACAACCAAGGCGGCTCCGAGCATGTAGGCTATCTTTGATCTGGAGACCCTGCACTTCGAAGCCTCAGCACAATCGACATTGAGATCAATATTGCCACAAAAAAGCCTGCCGCTGAAAGCAGAGGGGCGATTTCCGAGATCATTAGAGATTCTAATCCTGCTTGCGGATTAAAGACAGCATTCGTTGCTGGCTCGATATTTTCGATCACTCCTAAAAGCAATGAGTATGTGACCAGCAGAGTAACGACAACGCCTCTAACAGCCAATCTCTTCAACCCCTTTGAAAATAAGACAAGCGTGAAAGATATTACTGATGCGAGGAGTACTCCTCCTGAAAACTCGTGAATAAGCGCTGTCGGCGTTGTAACCATCTGACCTAACATCTGCCGTGCGATCTCGGGCGGCTTTGAGAAAATGGCAGACGCTACGAAAAGGTTGAGATACATGCCGGAGACAAAAACGAGATAAAATAGAGTAAGCGTCACAATGGAAAAATTCCTGAGTAGCCCAGTGTCTTTCTTGACTTGAATCCTGCGCACTAACCCGGTGTTCAATATTGCAATAAATGTCAGATAAACCGCCGTTATGAAACTACCAGCCATTATCATGCTGTTCAAATCTGAATTGCCAACCCCGAAAACGTACGACAATCCACCAGTTCCTGCAATTGATATGCTCGCAAGTGAAAGTCCGCTGAGCAGAACAAATTTTCGAAATTTGTAGATCCATCCAATGATCAACAGTGCGATGCCGACAGCAGCTGTAGAAGCTCCCAGCACAACATGTGTAATTACTGGAGGACTGAGAAAGAATATGACGGATGAACCTCCTACGTCAGCTGGAGAAGGTTCGAAACCGTTGATGTAAATTCCCACTAGCCAAGTGGAAAAGTATAGGAGAAACTGAACAGCTGCTAGCTGAATTATCCTCTTGTCAGGGAGAGAATCCACAGGTAGAAACATTCCATATTTCCCGTTTATAGTCGTTGATGCTTGCGTCTTTCTAGCAAGCCATATAATCGAAATGATAGTACCACTCTATTATTCACTTACATTTTTGCGCAAATGGCAGAAGGACGACTAATGAAATCATCAGATCCGTACACTAACCGTGGCTCCCTAGAAATCCCATTCACTGACATCAGAGAAAGCATCTCAGATTGCAGAGGAGAATACTTTCTTTCAATTTACACCAAGGTCAAGAACGTGCTAACTCATCAGCTCAGCAACAAGGATCTAAATGGAATCAAGGGTTTCGTCTTTTACGGCGAAGCTGGAAATGGGAAGACCCTAATGGCCAGAGTACTCGCGAAAGAATTATCCTTACCACTTTTCTTCGTGGACGGCTCTGTCATCGCAAGGGAGCTCTACGGCCAGTCCGAGCGCCAGATTGTCAAGGTATTCGCACTCGCTCAGAAGAAAAATTCTCTCATTTTGATCGATGATGCAGAATCCGTATTTCCGGACAGGGACTGGATGAAAGGGGAGAGTTGGCACGTTGCGCAGAATAACATCCTTTTCCACCAAATAGATCATCTCGATACTTCAAAGACTTGTTTGATAATGACAACGAACAAGTACCAATTGCTTGACAGCGCGCTTAAGGACAGGCTTTATCCCATTTCGTTTCCACAACTGGATGTTGAAACAGCGGTAAATATTGCAAGGATGAAATGCGAGGAGAAGGGTGTTGATCCCGTGCCTGTTGTCAAAACAATTACTTTGGATCAAGATAATTTTCGGTCTGGAAGAGCAATTGAGAAACTTGTCGTGGAAGAGTACATCGCTCAGATCGGTGGTCATTACGATGCAAGAAAAACCAAATAGCCGCAAGTCTGGTAACCAAACGTAACTTCATAAACATAATTGATGTGTAACCGCAATAAGACAAATTGAAAAAATCAGATCCAGCAAACTACGCGTATTGTGATTCTCCCTTCGCATGCGCTGCCGCACCAATTATTTCGCGCAAATGGGTTCCAGTAATTGTTTGCCATCTGCTTCAACGATCGAAAAGATACAGCGGACTTCGCAAAGCTATTCCGTTCCTTTCGGCCAAAGTGCTCACTCAAAACCTTCGTGAGCTCGAAGCAGAGGGGATTCTGTCGAGAGTGATCTACAACCGAGGGCCTCAAGTAGAGATCAGCTACAGTTTGACAAGCAAGGGAAAAGACCTTTCTCTTGTTATCCAGGCTATGAATGTATGGGGTCAGAAGTGGCTTGCGAATCCTAGAATTGATGACACGTCTAAGCTTCCTGTTCTAATCAATTGAGCGGCGAAATGAAAAACTGAAAGCATACTCAGAAGTTTATTTTTAGAAAAAATAGGAGTGAGAGCTAGTCGCCTCACACTTGTACGAGTCGTCTTTCTGCATTAGTAACTTTCTAGTGCATAACTGGAGCCATATGGGCTCCCCAATATGTCGAGCCAACCATAAGCTCGACCTTGTGACCTGATTCGTATTCGTGTGAGTCGGCTGGCCCTCGACTGTCGAAGGTTCGACCACACTGGTTACATCTGTATTTCATTGGAACCAATCCATAGAACTAGGCACGTCAGAGT
>DATLTL010000156.1:0-12776 GCA_035533635.1 Nitrososphaerales archaeon | reverse complement strand
AAGCTACGATACTAGCATCAGCAGAGCCTGCGGAATCTCTCCTACCATATCTTGCGCAAAGGTTTTCTCATATTCGCACCCTTTCGGTATCCCACTTTATCCGTTCGGACTAGTGTGGTTTCCTCTGATATTGTTAGTCGCCGTATACATGCGCCCGGGGATCAACAGAATGCTGATGCTTCCACTTCTCATGGTCGGAAATATGTTCACGCTCTACCTTTGGTTCCTAGATGTCGGAATAGTCTGGCCCGCCGTTCATGCCGTTTGTCCCGTCTGCCTGAGCATGTATTTTGTAAACTACATTCTTACAGGATTGGCGATCAAAGCAAGCTAATAGTAATCGGTGCGCATATCCTTGAATAGATCATTTAGCGGCGTAACTAGCTTCCCTCGCACCAATCTCAAGTCAATCTTCGCGACCTTTGTTGTGGTTTCGGTAGCTCCAGCACTGACAAGTTTCTCCATTTCCGGCGAAACAATCTGGCTTTTGCCTATGAATCGGAATCTATCTTTTGGGCTCCTGTTTTCTAATCCGACCCTGTTCGCAGTGATTACAAAAACCCGGTTTTCAAAAGCTCTTGCCATCATACCTATCTGTGCTTTTCCAGGGAGTACGAGGTCAGAAGGATGACAAATTACTTCTGCGCCTTCGCGTACGATCTTCCGAGAGGCTTCGGGAAAGAACCAGTCAAAACAAATCAGTACGCCTATTCTGCAATTCAGAGTTGCGAGATTGAATGTCTTGAATCCCGAATTGGACTTGGAGAACCAAAGTTTTTCTCTGAAGAAGAGATGCATCTTTCTATAGGTTCCAAGTATCGTACCTCTTTCAATAACGATTGAGGAATTGTAGGTTCTCTCTCCGTCTTTCTCTGAGAGTCCTGCCACTATCGCGCACCTTTTCTTTTCGCTGAAAGATTGGAATTGTTCGACCGAGTGACCACTCTTTAGAGATTCAGCTAATGTATGGCACTCGCGTTTAGATGTGAAAGCATAGCCAGTATTGCAAAGTTCCGGGAAAACATAGATGTCCGCTTTGACCCTTGAAGCAAGGCGTGTAGCTTCCTCGATGTTTTCTTCGTTTTGCCCAAATTTCGGACGGGTTTGGACAAAAGCGCCGAGAATTATTTTTGAAACCAATCTCTATTTCACGTCCAACTCAATAATTTGCGAGATACCCAAGAAACTAGTGAGCGCCGTAATCGTCACAAAGTACACACCAGGTTTCGATCCATTGTCATGAATTGTTAAAATCTGCGCTGCCTGACTTTGGGAAACTTGGTAAGTGAAACTGCTACTGAAATTGCCGACACTTTCCTTCAACATAGCCTGCCCTGCGGCTGTGCCGCTGACTTGGAGTTGAATAGAGGTTGTGCTATTAGGGCTCAGGACGAGAGGTTGAGTGTAGTTCGTGAGTTTCAAGTGCAAGTCCAGTGGCACTGACGTGTTTATGGTACCCACCTTTCCTGCGAAAAACTCGGTGTACCAGGGCTGGCCACTAGGCGAAAGATTCGAAGTGAGCATGCCACTGATACTTCCAGCATATGCAATCATGGTTGGTACGAAATATTCAATCAGTGAGTCATTTGATGGGATAAATTCTCCTATCGCATTTCCGTAGTGCTCATTGAACCAGACATTCCCGTTATTATCTACATTTGTGAAATACGGAAGTGATGTTCCGAGTACCGTTGGTACCGAGGTGGAGATCGTCTTGAAATAATGCGTTGTTGGATTGAATTCCGAGACAAAGCTAGGGCCGTGCTGTGTCATCCAAATATTCCCCTGACCGTCTACTGATATCCCTACCGGAATCTGCATTTTTCCGGTCAAATTCTGGAAAGCAAATTGTCCGTCAAAAAATGACCCTATTGAATTGACGCCAGGCAACGTGAACCAAACCATACTGTTCTGGTCCGTTGTTATCGCTGTCGCTTCAAGGTTTCCTTGAAGTGGTATCGGTATTTCAGTCAGGTTCCCAGAGGAAGTAATTTCCCCGATGTTGTTTGCAAAGAATTCAGTGAACCAAACGTCACCGTGCCTATCGAGCGCTATTCCAAACGGAAAGGCGTTGGGTGATTTGACTTCATAGCGAGTAAAAATGTGTGTGGAAATCTTGAAACTCCAAACTGAATTCGTCGTTTCCTCGGTGAACCAAATGAGTCCTCTTAAATTGTCGATTGCGATGCCCCATGTTGTTGTTCCTCCTTTTACATGGGTTGGTATTGGAAACTCTTGAATCTTCCCCGATGATGGATTAAGTTCAGCGAGCGCGGATCGGTTTTCCAAAGTGAACCACACATTTCCTTGAGCATCCACAGCGATGGCGTTGGGAACCGTCGTGTTTTGATTTGTCGGATATTCCGTCGTGTACTTTGAAGTTTCAGCGACCGATGTGTAACTAATCATTGTCGCGGTGTTGCTTTCGACCAAATAGTAAGCGAGAGAGCCCACCAGAATCAGAACGACCACGATAACAATTAGGACAATTGCAAATTTCAAATCAAATGATCGCTCTGTGAGTCTTAAGGCAAAACAAGAAAAAGTTCGTAAGAATTCGAGTTTTAATATCTTATTTGCCAATTAAACGTTTGTCGAACTCGCGCCCATTGGCAACCAGCTTGTCATAACATTGAAAGGTGAATTAAAGGTGAAAAAGAGTTCCCGATCTGCATGCAGGATTCAGAAACATCCAAAAGGATGGGTCTCGCAAATCCAATTCTCCAATGAACCATTTACAGTGGGTTTCAGAAACTGAAACCTTTGACTCTGTGGTGTCAATGTCAGAAGATGATTGGAATCTCGATGATTGGAAGAAAGACTCTCTGGAACCTCCCGAAATAATGCAGTTTGATAAACCGCAACCAAAAATTGTCGACAAGAAAGATTCGACTGATGTGCCTTCATTTAAGGTGGAAAGTAAACCTGAACCATTTTCGGTCAACAACCAAATCCTGCTCGGAATCGATAACGGACTGGATGCTTTTGGGAAGAACGTTAAGGAGATCTTTTACGCACAAATGGAAACCTCGAGACAATTTAAACGAAGCCAAATTCTTGACAACATCGAACAATTTCAACTAATGATTGAACAATTTTTCAAAGAGGGATCACCCTTTGTAGAAAGAAGTGTAGGCAGAGAGATTCTTCTGATGTTTGATATCGCCCCACCATCCGGAGTGAATTTCAAGACAGCAGTTGAGATTGTAAAGCGGCACCCTCGCCAGAAATCTTTTTAGTAAAGATTGAAAGTAGAGACCTTCCGAATCGAAATCAGCTGATGCTGTCCTATCTTTTTTACCCACATGTTTGAGAACCTTCTCGCTTAACGATTCGAAACGCCATTAAGAATCTGAAGAACTTCGCAAAATATGCAGGGAAACGCAGAGTCAGTTCTTCAATCAGATCGACCTCAGACGAAAAGGAGTCTTGGGATAATGTTCGTGTTCATTCTCGTGATTTTGACAATTCAGGGCTGGCTCGGTGATGCGGTGAACATATTCGTCGCGCCTACAACAGGCTCAACTCCTCCTCCATTTTCTATGGCAGGATTTTTTCAAGCAGTTGATAGCTTAGGTTTCCCCTTGATCTACCACGCTTTCCAAGGAATAGTATTGTTTGCTCTAGCGGTTTTTTCCTTGGCGCTTTCTTTCAGGTGGTCGCGTAGTCGATCGGTTCGAATTTGCACAATCCTTGCAACTTTCTTCGTTTTCAGCGCGGCTCTAGGAGGTTTTCTTTTCGTGCTGTCAGGATTTGCAAATGGAGGAAACTCTGCTCAGATGGGTGTTAGTTTCATAGGTGCTTACGCGTTCTATTTCATGGCTCTGTATTATGCGAAGTAGATTCCTCTGATCGGGAACATATTTCGATCTTCACGAGTTTTAGAATCTCATGGGCCAGAACTACCTGATTCTTGAAGGGAATTACCAAAGCACATTAGCATGTTGAAACTGTAGAGCTATTACAATGCTGACAGAATTCTATAGTTGTACTACAATGATTAAATCGAGTACTTGGAATGCGTAGGTAGCTGAATCGTAGTGCTTTTGGAAACTGGATGTCAAAATCCTGCAGTTAGCTTTCATGAAATCAAAGCATGAAAATCTAGGTAATCTGTGAAGCAAAATGAAGGCAAGCAAACAACAGGAGCTCAAGAATTCGAAGTCGCAGGCTAGGAAGGCTCTGAAGAATTTCAAGCGGTACATCGGAATCTCGCTGCTTGCTTCTTTCGCGTTCGGAGTATACTTGCTCGTAACGGACAAATCTCTTTGGTTGCTGGCTGTATCACATGCCTACGGGTTAGTTGCAATATCTGCGATAGATCTGATCCTCGGAATAACAATCCTGGCCCTGGATACGAACAAACTTCTCATTCCGTCAGGAGGCTGGGCAGTACTTACACTCCTATTGCAAATAGGAGATATTGCGACAGCTTCACAGTACAAGATGACCCCTCAGTATTTTGCCCATTATCTCTTTGGTCTTTGGGCGTACGACGGACTTCTCATTGCGCAGGGAGTGATTATTGTTGTAGCGCTTTCTGGAAGATCTTACCAAAAGATGCTGGCAAAGAAGAAAGTTCTGACATACTTTGATATGGGTCTGAAGAATTCGCGCAGAGATTTTCTGCAAATAGGAGGAACCATAGGAGCATTATTTCTCATAGCAGGCGTTCTGGGTGTCTGGACAATTTTTTCGACACCACCACCAAGCGGTTCACAGACTTCACAAAACGGGCAGGGTGGATCTAGCCAGACAACAAGTAACTTGCCTTCTGGCGCAGTTGCAAACATAAATCAAATGACAGTCGGGAGTCCTGTTTACTTTGACTATCCATCCAGTGGATACACTAACATGCTCATGAAGAAAAGTGACGGAACGGTCAGCGCTCTTAGTATGCTGTGCACGCATGTTTGCTGCCAGTGCGAATTCGTTAGCGGTGAAATCTACTGCCCGTGCCACGGATCGCTCTTTGACCAAAATGGCAAAGTCCTGAGAGGACCTGCGCCCGTGGCGCTACCTTCGGTGGAATTGTCAATAGATTCGAACGGAAACATCTTCCCTCTGAAGATGAACGGTTCCAGCGCGTGCGTTTGACAATCAGTTATACATCTGAAATTTCCTTACCTGCTTTCTTGGTATTGCCCCTTTGCGGCTTGATCACTAGCGCTAGGAAGAATAATCCCAGTGTAACGAAATCCATTACCGATGATATCAGCTCATCGTGAAGTTCACCTAATGGTAAAATCTCGATGATAAGTTTGGAAAAGTAAGCTAGGAAAGCGAAGGATACAATGAGTAGAGCAGGTTGTCTTTCCCTTCTGGACCAAGCATACAAAGTGACCAAGAATAGGACCAATGAGAAAATGCTTGCAGCTGTTTCCAGCAAGAATTCCAGAGATCCGGTCGGATCTCCTAGTTGTAGCGTAACGGAGAAATGTGCAATAACCAATAATTGTAGCGACTCGATCACTTCGTTTCGCCACCTTTTTCTGATCTTTCTTCAGTATCCGCATTCGAAGAGGAAAGCTCGCTTAGGGCATTTGCAAATCTATCGGCCCAAGTTTCCCAAACACTCGGATGATAACTATGGAGCAATTCCAAAACCTCGTCTGAATTCACATCCAGGGTGTATTTTACAAACTGTCCTTCTCTTCTGATTGAGACCAAACCCGACTTTCCAAGTCTTTTCATGTGCCAGTTTATTGTTCCGGCAGAAATCTTGGAGTATTCAGATACCTGCTTCTGCGTTGCTTTGGGGTTTCTTATCAAATAGAGAAGCAAATCTCTCTCAGTTTCTTGTGAGAGAACGTCCAAAATCTCCTGCTGGTGCTCCCCGAACACCAAGCTGAGATAGAAACGCTTGTAGAGTCCTCGTCTCCGGGCTAGGATCTTCTTTTCGTTTTCTAGTGAGCGCAGATGATATTGAATTACACCCATCGAAACATCAACTCCCCGCTTGATTTGTCTGAGGTGAGAACCGGGATGATTTCTAATGTATTCGAAAATCTTTTCCTTGGTTGATTGATTTTCGGCGAAGCGCGGCCCCCCTCCGAATCTTTCACCCTATGGGCCATAATGATAACACTTTCCAAAATTGCCGACTTTTTCTAAATACAACTCTGACTTCAGAGATTTTACGATTTAGTGCATTTCTATAATTGTACTAGAAGACATCTTATTCTCCCAAAGAATCATTCATTCGGTGACGCTACAACCGAGGAAGATTTCACAAAGATTTGGGAATCTTTTTGGAAAACTCCTAATATAGCCAATAGACTAATTTTACATCAATAGCAACAATGGATGAATCGAAATGCACAGCAAAATTACTCTCATGTCAAGCATCATGCTGTTGGCTCTCGGAGCTATAGGTGCATTGTTCTTCAGATTTAATCCCTTTAGTTCCTCTAGTTCGCAGAACCTTTTCATCACTTTAGGACTCAGTTTCATCGTTGTGGTAATTACCGGTGTAATTCTAATTCGCCCCGCGCTTGGGAACAATAAAACTAGACTGCAACCAAGTCGCATTAGCCCGCCAAAAGGTGGAATCACTTCTAACCTTCAACCAAAGATTTCCACTCTTCAGACGCAAAATATCTCTTACAAATCCGATCCGAATCCATCCTTAACATCTCAGCGCAAGCCAATGGTTCCGACCGGCTTACCAACTGTTGTAGCAAAGTCTGTCCCCGCCACTCAAACTGGCCCTATAATGAATGCCAAGCTACCACGAGCATCCGTGGAAACTGGATCGGCAGAAGTGTTAGCGAGTCGTCAGATCACTCAGTCAAACGGGTCAGCCCAAGTGATTCAAAAAATGGAAGCGAAGCATATTCCGACTCCTCCCCTTATCACTGGAGAACCTAGAAATTTCGTAACACCTAGCTGCACTTTCTGCGGAAGATCCGCTCTCCCTAATGCAAATTTTTGCCACTCTTGCGGTTCTCCCCTTAACCAATTGTGGTCGGGCGATTCGATGAGTGAGATGAATACCCCGATTAGTAATGCATCCGGTCGGAACCCGAGTTCCCAAAGTTTGTATTATGAAGAGATCCGGAGGTTGAGAGAATCGTCTGAGCGTTTCGAGAAATTAGCAGATAGATTTACCAAATTGGGGTATCTTCTGGCAGCTGAGGCAGGCGTAATTGTCTTGATTGTAATCATAGTCTTCGGGTAAATCTTAGCAATTTCTTGCCTGATTGGGAGTAAATGAAAAATGTCCGCATTATACATACTTCCTGGCGATATTTTCGGTTTTCTTGCCTTGATATTTATCACGGCAACGGCGATATTCATGCTGGCAAGGAAGAGGATTCTCAAGTATTCTAGAAATCTTGATCTCTTGCGAAGAATCCACGTCTATATTGCAGTACTTGGTGGTTTGTTTCTGATTCTTCATGTCGCATACTATATCACTTGGCCAATTACGAGTCCAATAATTCTAGGTTACGTGGCCACCGGTGTCGCAGCGGTGGTCTGGTTAACTGGAATGGCTTTTCTTGAGCGATTCAAAGACACTTTATTCTATCATGGATCTCTTTCGTTCGCAGCTATTTCCCTCATTGTCATTCACGCGATGAGCGCAGGCATCAACCTCCCTGTTGTGATCGTATACGTCGTCCTTGCTCTAACATCGAGCGCCGCAATTCTGAAAGCGTCGCGACACGCAGATAACGTGTTAAAGACGAAATTGGGGAATACGCGATGAACAGAAGGGAATTCATTAGAAGCATTGTGATCTCCTCCACACTGGTTGCCACCGGGGTCGTAGGGATCGCCCAAATGGCATTACTGATTCAGAAAAACCAAAGTCCTATATCATCAACGGTTCAAAGTTCGCAGGCACAAAGTAGCAGTTCAACTCAAACGCAATCTTCCCCGCAAACTACGCAACAACAAACGAGTGGCATTACATCTACTACGACTCAGCAACAGAGCTCAACTACCTCATCCGCTAGCTCGCAAGCCCCTCCAGGTTATCTATTGATTACGCAACTTAGTACTCTGGCTGGTCAGACTTCAGCCTACTTTACACATCCAAATTTCGGGAGCTCGATATTTGTCAATGTGAGCTCACAATGGAAAGCTTTCAGTGCTATCTGCACGCACAGACCGTGCACTCTAGATTACCGAAACTCTGAGATTTTTTGTCCTTGCCACGGGGCAACTTTTAGTGATACAAATGGGAGCGTCCTAGGAGGCCCCGCACCACGAAAAATTGCCGAATACGGTGTGCAGATTATCGGCAATGATGTATATGTGAGCACGACCACCGTGAACTAGATTAGAAGAGATTCTCTCCCAAGTAGTTTCTAACCCCATCATTCTACTACAACAAGCTTTACGCTTTTCAGTTTGTCTTCCTTTTGAAACTGGCGAGTCATCGACCCAACTTTCTTACCGTCACCTTCCAGAAGGAAAAGCTCCACGCAATTATTTTGGCTGATCTTATTGTGGATGTGCGTCCTCACGATTTCTTCAAATTCATGTTTCAGTCTCGTGATGGGCGCTTCGTTTGACTCATCGTGAGTTACCACCAGGATCGCGTTCATGCGTCCCGAGAGGGCGTGTTTCTCTTTGGAATCCTCCATCAATAGTCTAATTGCGGCTCTCACAAGTTCAGATCGGCCGGCAAAGCCTCCGGACTTTTGGATTTGATCAATATCCTTTATCATTTGATCTGGAAAGGATAGGCTGACTATGGGCATTTCGAACGTCGCTCTTTTGGGTTAATAACAAATATAAAATATTCTATTATAAATTATTAGCTTATTTGACAGCATACACCATCATCACTCCATCATTGGATAGGGGAGCTAACGAAATTTGATCTATGGCGGTAGGTTATGCGTTGGTTTTGATCGCTCCATTAGAATTAATGTTGGACGGAGGAGCTTTGTTGGGTCTAATCCTAGGATAAACAAACCTGACAAGCAAGTAAAAGGTAAAAGAAATAGTTGTTATGAAGAAACTTACAGGATACGGCGTGTAAAATGCAATAAAGAGTCCAGACCATGTTGCAATCAGCGCAATAATTACTGAAATTATGATAACCTGTTGAGGTCTTCTGGCAAGATATTGTGCAGTCGCCGCTGGCGTGACCATTAGTGAAAAAATGAGGAGAACGCCGACTATCTGAACTGAGATGGATACAGCTACGGCAACAAGAAGCATGAAGACTGTTCCCAGAAAGGCCATGGGCATCCCTTTAGCTTCTGCGACCTCCTCGTCGAGCGATGCGAACAGGAGCGGTCGGTAAATTGCAGCTATGGCGATCAATATCACCAAGCCGAATGAGAGCGTGAGAAGGACATTACTGCTGCTGATCCCTAGTATTTCTCCAAACAAGATGGAATAAGCCTCGGTTGCATAGCCGGTGTAGAGGTTGATGAAAAGTAGACCCAAACCGAGAGTGAACGCGAGAACGATTCCGATCT
The DNA here is from genome assembly GCA_035533635.1 of Nitrososphaerales archaeon. GTDB lineage: Archaea > Thermoproteota > Nitrososphaeria > Nitrososphaerales > CADDZS01 > DATLTL01. Next base: position 3,336 of record DATLTL010000156.1, on the reverse strand, counting down.
GAGTGTCACGATTCGTGACACGCCGTCCTAGTGCGGCTATCGCCAATCCTCCCAAAATCGAACCCATAAGAAGGCCGAAGATAGGAGCAATTCCGATCAGCACCGCCCCTGCCGCTCCCGCGAATCCAATTTCGGAAAAAGCGTGTGCTACGAACGCTGATCGGCGCAGCACAACAAAGTAACCTGTGATGCCCGCTACGATTGCTATAATCGTCCCTGCCTCGAATGCGTGTTGCATGAACTGATAGTGCCACATCTGCAGGAAGTCGGCGTAGAGATTGAAGTTGATAGTCATACCATGTCTCCGTGGTGTTCTTCAACGCCTATGATTGCGACGTTGCCGTGGGGGTCACGCAGAACCTCGACTTGTACTCCATACAGTGCCGTTAGGCTTTCTGATGTCAGGACTTCGCTTGGTTTGCCCACCGCCACCTTTCCGTTCGCAACGTACATGACCTTGTCGAGATGCGGCAATAGTGGGTTGATGTTGTGCGCAATCAGCAGTGCAGTTACGTCCCGCGAGCGCACCACGTCGTTGACGAGATGCAACAGATCTGTTTCGCGCCTCAAATCGAGGTTGGAGAGTGGCTCGTCTAGCAGGAGTATGTCCGGCTTGCTCACGAGTGCCTCGGCAAGAAATATCCTCTGTAGTTCTCCTCCGGACAAAACACCGAGAGAGCTATGTGCGAGTTCGTCCGCGCCGACACTTTGCAGCGCCGCCAAAGCGGCGTCATTTTCCTTATGGGAAAAAGGGTTGAAACCCCACTTTTTTCCCGAGAGTCCGAGGCGCACCAGCTCAAGGCATTCAACATTAGTATCACTGTCTATTACATGGCGCTGAGGAACGTAGCCAATCTGAGGATTTCCGCGCCTTGGAGGTGCATCAAATATCTTTAGGCTCCCGCCGGTAGGTTGCTGCAATCCAAGCAACAGGCGAAATAGAGTTGTCTTACCAGCTCCGTTAGGACCGATTACAGCTATGAATTCGCCGCGACCGAATGAGAAATTGGCATCGCGCCAAACCGTCTTCTCTCGGTATCCGGCCGCTAGGTTCTCAGCAGTTATCAGATTGGAGGGCACTCGAGTCGCTACTCCTTTCGAGAACTCTAATATTCATTCGTCCGTCATTGGCCCAGTGCCTGAGCGTTGAGCGCGTTCTGTAGTGAGATCAGCTCAGCTTCCATCCAAATCTGAAAGGCAACATCGGGCGGCTGTATTGTCTCTGTAACGCTTATTGTTGGAATCTGGTTTTGAGCCGCCAGTGCCTTGATGCTTTGGGTGAGCGGTGTTACTGTTTGCCCGTTGTAGACCAGCACACGCACCGTGCTGTTTCCTCCCTGCATAAGCTGCTGCATTGTTGCCACATCCTGAGCCGAGGGATCGTTCCCTTCAGCGACAGCTTGCATAAATCCTGGGGGTGAGACTACCTTTAGGCCAGTTGCGTTTGCCATATACACGAAGATGTCTTCGGTAGCAGCCACCGGTGCACCAGCGTATTGCTGCTTAATCTCTACCTCGCGACTCATGTAAGACTGCCAGAGTGATGCATTCAGATTAACGTACTGTTGGTGGAAATATGCAGTGTCATTCGGATCAATAGAAACGAGGTCATTGTACATCGCCTTTACGGTATCATTCACGTAATACGGACTATACCAGAAGTGAGGGTTTGCATCAATTGATTGACCGATGAGTTGCTGCACGTTCAAAACGACTTGCTCCTGTGTGTTGCTTGCCGCAATGAGGCTAAGAGCCCACGTGTCGTATCCAGCTCCGTTGACGATCACGAACTTTGCGTTTGCAATTGAGATAGCATTTGAAGGGTTACTTTCGTACTGGTGAGGGTCGGTGTTGGGATCCGAAACAATGCTGGTTACGTTGACGTGCGCTCCTCCGAGTTGGGATACCAAACTACCCCAAAAATTTTCAGCTGCAACTACTTGAATTACCTTTGAACCCGAGTCGGTCGTTACCGTGGTACTCGACGGCGAACGTGAGTTGAGATACAATCCCACCGAGGCCGCAACAGCCAAGATTACTATGACTAAAACTGCTGTGGCAACATACATTGTCTTCATATTTTCATTTCTCTCTGAATTAAGATATTCTTCAGCTTTACAGTATTAGTAATAAAGATGCTGTTCTTATTAATATTTGTTGTTTACTTATATGTTATAATTATTAAGTTCAAGCTGTCGCAGCTCATAATTGTTCATGAACTATGATGAGTGATCATATTAAGAGAAGTGTCAGACCTCGAAAGGTTTGTACGACTCGAAATAGAGCAGAGGCTGTCTTCTATGTAATTAATCGATTCGTATGCGGATCGCGCCTGTTGACAAAAATTAGAACAATTAGCGCTATTCCAAACGGGAAATACAGGATTCCTATTGAGAAGAGTGATATGAATGAAAAGGCGAAAAGTGCTGCGGTACCGAGCCAGACCAGAATCGCTTTTCGCTTGTAGAAGCCAAAGCCAGTAAGTGCCGCAAGCAAGAGAGGGATTACGGCATAAAACGTGGGTGTGAAAGAGGTAGTATATTGAGAGCTTCCCGAGCACCCGATGCCTAATGTGCAACTCATTGTAGTCGTTCCTGATGAACCGGGGATTCCAATCACTAGGAAAAAAAGAGAGAGTGCAGCCATAGCCGCTGCTACGCCCAACGCTACACCTAGTTTCAGTTTCACCTTGAGCGCGGCGACACCTGATTCAGCCATCGTCTGAAATTTTCCTAACAGCGTGACTGCGACTTTCCCCTTTTCGCTCAGAGTGTACTGCCCGCTCTGTTCATCCTTTGAAATGAGATCCCCAAGTACCTTCAAGTGATAATTCAGCTTCCCGGTGTGAGGAATTTCGAGCAGGTTTTGCAATTCCACATAGCTCAATCGGCCTCTTTGCACCAGAAGCTCCAAGATCTTGGCACGAGTCTTATCTTTCAAAATCCCGTGAAGGTGCGGTAAATCGACGCTCAAAGATTTGCTTTCATTGTACTAGTCAGATGTGGCTGAATAATAGCATTCTTGACTGGAAATCTTGTCACGCAATCGTGAGGTTTTGTGGATAAATCATCATCGCATTTGTTCAGTGATTTTGAAAATTCCTTCCCGATTCGCCCATCAGTTTGACATGTGAGTAATGGCGCCCAGGCCGAGCGTCTAACTATAGGTGCGGCGCTCTGACATGTGAATAATAGCTTAGTAAATCACGTTTGCTTCAGATCTATTGACATGCATTCCTCACGGATTTCAACAATCCATGATAATCAACTTACTCTAGCGTGATAAGCTAATCATATCTTCAACGAGTTCTTCGGCCTTTGTAATCATCGGCCAGTG
>DATLTL010000155.1:0-2599 GCA_035533635.1 Nitrososphaerales archaeon | reverse complement strand
CCTCAAATCCGGTAAAGCCCGTTAATTTCAGGTAGATGAGAAGGACAATACTCAGAAATCCGTAACCAAAATTCCTGAGGCCGCTCGTTAAAACAAGAAGCTTTCCATCTCTATTAATCCAAGAATACAAGTAGCTGAACTATACCGAATGCGTACGTACTATTTATTGTAAATTGATTACGGGCAGTTTTTACCACCAGTCAGATCTACATGCTTTCGCGTTCCGACCCGGCCCACTGAAGAAATTGCCGGAGATAATTGGACATGTGAATTTGTCGCGTGCGGGCGTCATAATTTGACCATTACTTCGCCGTTCCTTACGAGCACAGGAATCGATCGAAGCTTCATTTCACTATCTGCCCGGCACACCCCAGTCTCTACATCATATTCGACTCCATGCCAAGGGCAGGAAACTGTGAATCGCTCTTTCTTGTTAGTGTTTGATTTTGAAATAGGTTCAAATTTTGAATTCGGATACGTATCACCTTCACAGACAGGACCTCCCTGATGGGCACAGACATTCTCATATGCGTAAAATTTTCCACCCAATTTGCAAACTCCGACGAAAATTCCCTTGATCTCAAAAACTAAAGGCCTAAGGTCTGAAAAGAGTGTCACCTTTCCAACAATATGAAGCGGCAAAACACATCAATCCATCCTGAAGAACTTTCTTGCGTTCTCTCCAAGTATCTTTTTCTTGGCAGTTTTTGAGAGGAAAGGAAGGTCGTACACCACGCTCGGCACGTCAAAATCCCAGTGAGGATAATCGCTCGCATAAAGAACATGGTTCTCTACATCGAACATGCTAAATATTTTCTCTTGATCTTCGACCTTTGCTGGACGTTCGAGGGGCTGGGTTGTAAAGTAAAAATCGTTGATGTATTCACTCGGCCGATTTTTTAGAAGCGGCGCCTCGGTCCTACGCATCAAGTATTCCGAATCTAGTCTGTGCATAATCCAAGGAACCCAAGATAGACCTCCCTCCATAAAGCAAAATCTCAATTTAGGGAATCGTTCAGGAACTCCATTCATCACCAATCCGGTCAACTGCACAAAAAGGTAGAATGGGAAACTTAGAGAATGAATCGATATCATCTTGTCAAAGCCAGCGAACGGCCCTCCCAAATATGGTACTCCGTGAAAGCAGACAGGGAGATTCTTTTTTTCGGCTGCTTCGAATATTGGATCCCATGTTTCGTCGACTGTCGAATTCCTCCCCGAGGTAATCATTATTCCAACTATCCCTTTTGAGGATCCAACTCTTTCGATCAATTCTGCTGCCTTCTTCGGAGAGTTTGCAGGAGCATAAATCATAGTATAGATTTCTGGAGCTTTGCCTAGAATATACTCTCGCATGTAATCAATGTAGGCATTTGACATAGCGACTTCGAAATCGGGGCGGGGGTCAAATCCTAACGCGAGCATAAACGTAGGAAGCACAACGGAGCGTTTTATTCCAATGTCCTTCATTCGTTGAGCGAAAACTTGAACCAGGACTTCTGGACTCATTGGACTCTCTTTGATTTCACTCCGTTTTATCCTCCCTGATAGATAACGGGCGTCCTCTGATTGTTTGTGGGATAATTTTCCGATACCCTGATCAAGCTGCGAAAGAAACGGATCAGCTTCTCTATCATATTTGATATTTTCCCTTTCAATGATTGACCTGTAGGGTTCTTTAAGAAACTTCAGAAATAGGCTGAATGGTTCTTCCTGATGGCAATCTGCATCAACTATGAACATCTTGTCGAAATGCCGTTCATCTGCTTGCCTGACGGCATTGTCTAATCCGGCTGGAACACGCTTCAGCTTTTCATCTAGTGTCGCTTTGAGGATATTTTTGACGGTTGCAGAGGAAGTTACCATTGCGGAACCACCCAGAATGAAATTGCAATTTAAGACTAGCTGTTCTTTTTGAATTTAGAAGCAATACTAACATCTCATTTTTTTGCGATTCTCGGCGAGGATTGGTAAATATGATCTTAAGATTAACGGGAGCGTCAACTCTGGCTAGAATTCAGAAACTAGTTTCAAATCGGAAAGCAATTCAAGACTCCCCAAAAATTCGCGAAAAGTAGAAAGGAATCGCAAAATTTTAGATTCCGTGAAAGAGAATTTATATCCGTCCAAGGGAAGTACACTTGGCATGAACATCGACGCAGACACTCACTTTACTCCACGGGAAGTTGTAGAGAATCTCCCACACGAAATGAAAGATCTGCCGCGTCTTATGACTGACCACACAGGGAAGGAAAGACTATGGTTGAGCCAGATCAATAATTACCATCAATTCCGAGAAGAAATTTACTCGGTCAAAATGCGAACGGAGGCAATGAAAGAGGCAGGGTTCGATAAGGAAGTCCTTCTTGTTGCAAATGGAACTATTCCCGAGACTTTTCTGAGCACTCAGTCAGCGCTGTTCATGATGCGGAAGTGGAACGACGCAGTAGCCAAAATCGAACAGAGAAACGATTGTTTCATCGGTGCGGCTCAAATACCACACAGTGATCCTGACGCAGCAATAGAAGAGGCCGAGAGAGCTGTCAGAGATCTTGGTTTCAGGGCAATCCAGATTCAGGGCAACTGGATGGGTAAGAAT
>DATLTL010000154.1:0-2912 GCA_035533635.1 Nitrososphaerales archaeon | reverse complement strand
TTTCCTGACGTATTCCTCTTCAGTCTTTAATATCTCGACGTCAGATTGTTCGAGATACACTTCCCCTTGCATAATGATCATTGGTTTGTCCCTTTGGTTGTTGTGCCAAGGGGGGTGACAGATCTACCTTAGTTTTCCACTGGTTTTTCCCTCACATGGGGCAAACGTAAATATATTCGGCAGGAAGCAATCTTGCGAACTAGTATTTTCGGGACGCGTGTCTGTCTAATTGGGTATTGTCCGCCTGTAGCTCCGCCCCATTCGATCCTTCTAGAATCCTTGGGATTCAAGCCCAAGTAATCCTGAACCATGCTTGCAGCCTTCAATTGGCGGGCAAAGTGATCAGAGAAATAAGAAATCCTGCTACTATCTATGTCCTTCAATCGCAATTTCGGGCAATCCTTCATCGCGTAGTCAAAGGCCTTCTTCACCATGAGTCGAAAATCCATGCTCGGATGAGCTTTGGCGAATTTTGTCACTCCGCCGGACACAACGTACACATTTCGCTTGCTCTGATTTTTCATGCCAGCGTAATCATCAATCCAAGTTGCCAAATCGCTCTGATCTCCTTAAGCCTTGTGATATTTTGTTACCAAAAGATTCATTCAACGATTCTTCAAGATCGCTTCAATTGTTTAGGAAAGCTAAAATCAATCATCGAACCTTTTGGAGCGATGTTGAAACTCTTTCATCCCGAACACGGAAACGCGTTGCGAACATTCTATTCGAGTGATTCTGAAAACCACTCTCAGCTTCTTGAAGGTCTTGCAACTATGCTAGAGGCCAATATCCTTCAAGACTCCGCTAGTTACGATTTGAAGAAGAAAACTATCTCTGATGCAAGGAAGCAACTCTTTGAAAGTGGTGTTAGCCGCATGACTTTTCCAGCCTCAATTCACGGCTTAGAGCTCCCATTCGGAGTGTACTCACTTGCTATGGAGCTAATAGGATCCGCCGACGCCCCAACAGCGATGAGTGTTGGAATACACAACACTGTCGCAGATGGTATCTATCAATTTGGAAGCGATGCACAAAGAAAGACAATCTTCATGGATCTGATGGAGGGCAAGAAACTTGCTTCCTTTGCCCTAACAGAGCCAACATCTGGATCCGATGCTAGAAGAATGCAGACGAAAGCAGAGAAGAAGGGTTCGAGTTATTTGATTAACGGATCCAAGATGTTCATAACCAATGCCGGTGAAGCTGATCTATATTTTGTCTTCACGAGCACCGAAAAGGGTCACGCCGCGTTTATCGTTGAAAAAACTAACAATGGTCTCCATGTTGGAGATGATATCCCAAAACTTGGAATGCGAGGATCGCGAACAGCCGAAGTGAGATTTACTGATTGCGAGGTATCGGAGGACAACCTGATTGGACAAGACGGGCCAGCATTTGAATATGCAAAATCCATGTTGAGCGGTAGCAGAATCATAATGGGTTCGATCTGTGTCGGAATTGCTAGAATCGCTTTGGAAAAGGCGTTGAAGTACTCGGCTCAGAGGAAAATCTTTGATCGCTCGCTCTCTGACTTTCAGCTCACGAAGGAGAAGATTGCGAACATGAGAACCGACATTAATTCGGCTAGACTGCTTTGCCTCTATGCTGCAAGACTGAAGGAGTTGGGATTGGATTACGCTTCAGAGGCAGCGCAAGGCAAAGTCCTCGCTACCGAGTCAGCTGCGCGAGTGTGCGATCAGGTAATTCAGATTCTCGGAGGCTACGGATACACAAACGAAGACATTCATAGACACTGGCGCGACGCGAGACTCCTCACGATTGGGGAAGGGACGTCGGAGGTATTGAGACTTCTAATCGCGAGTAAGGAACTGGAAGCGCAAAAGATGTAATCGGAGATCTAAGGCACTTCAAGGACCATAGAGACAGCTTCTCCACCACCCAGGCATAAGGTAACAAGACCTCGGTGTTTCTTTCTCCTTGTGAGCGAGTGTATCATCGTAGTGACCAGTCTCGCACCGGAACACCCTATCGGGTGCCCTAAAGCGATCGCTCCTCCGTTAACATTGAATTTGCTATCCGGAATGTCAAGCTCATCTCTAACAACTATACTTGCAGAAGCGTAAGCTTCGTTGTGCTCGACGAGATCGATATCTTTCATCGAGAGACCTGCTTTCTTCAATACTTTCTTACTTGCTGGGATGGGTGCTTCCATCACTAGCTCCGGCTTCACTCCTGCTTGACCATACTCTACTATTCTTGCCAAGATTTCCTGTCTCCTCGATTTTGCCTTAGCTTCCGATGTCACTATTACTGCAGCGGCTCCATCTGAAAGCTGGGAAGAGTTTCCCGCAGTGAGAATTCCATCGGGTTTGAAGACTGGCTTTAGCAACTTCAGTCGGGCGAGTGTAGTGTCTTTTCTGGCACATTCATCAACCTTGAAGTTGATTGCCTTATCCTGGTGAATTACCTTAACAGAAACTATTTCCTCTTCGAATGCTCCATTCTCAATCGCTCTACTCGCTTTCCTCTGGGACTCTAGAGCGAACCTGTCAGCTTCTTCGCGTGTAACGCCGTGCCTCTTGGCAACAATTTCGCCTGTGATGCCGATATTATAATCATTGTAGACTTCCCACAGTCCATCGAGCAGCATCGAATCAAACATTGTTGCATTTCCTAGGCTCACTCCCCAACGCAATCCTCTCAGGATGTGCGGCGATTGGCTCATGTTCTCCATTCCGCCGGCAATTAGGCAGTCAGCTTCGCCAGCTCTTATTGCCTGTGCGGCAAGCATTATTGATTTTAGACCTGATCCACAAACTTTGTTTATTGTTGTAGCGCAGACCTGCACAGGAAGTCCTGCAAAAATCGATGCTTGTCTGGCAGGGTTTTGGCCCAGTCCAGCAGATAAAACATTTCCCATGATCACTTCGCTGATCTCCCTGGCTTTGATG
>DATLTL010000153.1:0-3664 GCA_035533635.1 Nitrososphaerales archaeon | reverse complement strand
GTAACGTGCTTCAATAATATGGTCATGAACCCAGCACATGCTCAAATGGTCTTGGATCTTGCTTGCAAGTCGGCAATCGAAAATAGAGATGTCGCGCATATCTCAATCCCAATCGATATTCAAGAACAGGAACTATCAAAGAACCAGGTGACAGAGCACAAAGTTTTGAATAGCACATCGGACATTTTACCCGCAGTCAGCATCCCCGATAAAACAGCGATAATGCAGGCAGCTTTGGCGCTCAACGCTGGAAAGAAAATCGTGATGCTTGTGGGCGCAGGAGCGTTAGGAGCCAGCGACACGGTAATCGAACTGGCTAGGAAACTTAATGCTCCAATAGTCAAATCATTGCTCGGCAAAGCCGTCGTTCCCGACGAAGAGCCGCTTTGTTTAGGCGGGCTGGGGCTACTTGGAACTTCTGCCGCCGAGGAAGCCATGGAAAAAGCAGACACGCTCCTGATGATCGGAACTTCGTTCCCCTTCAGTGATTTCCTGCCAAAGCCGGGTCAGGTCAAAGCAGTCCAGATCGACATTAGAGCAGAAAGGATTGGCATTCGTTATCCAGTGTCTGTAGGACTAGTTGGGGATTCAAAGGCAACACTGGAAGCACTTATGCCATTAGTAAACCAAAACAATGACAGCTCTTTTCTCGAAGAAATGAAAAAGAAAATGAATGATTGGTGGGTTCTCATGGGAAAGCGAGGATCAAGAACAGATTCTCCTCTCAAACCACAAGTCGTCGCCTGGACTCTCTCCAATCTTCTGACCGAAGATGCGATAGTTTGCTCGGACAGCGGTACTATTACTACATGGGCGGCGCGCTACATCAAGATCAGAAAAAGCCAAATGTTTTCCGCATCTGGAACACTAGCTTCGATGGCAAATGGTATGTCGTATGCAATAGGTGCTCAGATCGCTTATCCAGATAGACAAGTTGTCGCGTTCGTTGGGGATGGCGGGTTTGCGATGTTGATGTGTGAATTTTCCACGGCCGTGAAGTACAACCTGCCTATCAAGATTATAGTAGTGAAGAACGGCGCGCTCGGGATGATACGCTGGGAGCAAATGGGCTTCTTGGGTCACCCTGAATATGGTGTAGAATTCCAAGACATTGATTTCGTAAAATTTGCAGAAGCTTGTGGCGGTGCTGGGTACCGGATAGAGAAATACGACGAGGTAAAACCCACACTTGCAATGGCTCTTCAACAGAAAAAGCCAACGATCATAGAAGCAATAGTGGATCCATATGAGCCTCCGTACCCTGCAACACTAGAATTGAAACAGGTGGAGAACTTCGCAAAATCGCTGATCAAAGGTGAACCAAACAGAAAGAAAATTGCGCTCACATTATACCGTGACAAGATAAAGGAATTATGAATTAACACCATCAGGAAAAATTACTCTTTGAACTCTTATGACAGACGTGCAAGAACGATATTAGCCGAAAATATATGACGTCGTGGTCATCTGGCCACGCGTCTCCTCTTCTTGCTCTGCCCATCAATGTCCATTACTGCAGAGATAAACCCCATATGCGTGAATGCTTGAGGAAAGTTGCCTAGCAATGCTCCCGTAACTGGATCAATTTCTTCCGAAAACAACCCAACGTGATTGGAATATTCTATTAAATTCTCCAGTAGTTCTTCTGACTCCTTCTGCTGTCCAGCGAGGGCAAGACAACTCACAAGCCAGAAGCTGCAGATAAGGAACGCACCCTCATCACCAGGTAAACCGTCACTCGTTTTGTACCTGTAGACGAATTTTCCGTCTCTTAGCAGTTGTTTTCGGATCTCGTCAATGGTTGAAATGAATCTGTGATCTTTTCCGTCTATAAATTTGACCTGGGGCATCAGCAAGTTAGCCGCGTCAACTTCCCTTGAGCCAAACGACCGCACAAACGACTGCAGCGACTCATCCCACCCCTTCTGGAAAATCGTGTCCTTGATAGTGTCTCTCAGTATTTTCCATGAGCTGAAATCATCCTTTACCCCGATTAGATTTCCGAGCTTTATGGCACGATCGAGTGCGACCCAGCACCACATCTTTGAGTACACAAAGTCTTCCTTCTCTCCGCGAACTTCCCAAATTCCGCGGTCCGGCCTATCCCAGTTCTGCTCGACCAACTTGACTACCGGTCGTACAATGTGATTGAATATTTTCTTCGACAGCCTCCTGTGGTGCTTGTGAGCGAAGTAAAGTGTGTCGAGCAATATACCGTACACATCAAGCTGCGGCTGGTTCCAGGCCGCGTTTCCGATCCTCACTGGGGATGATTTCGCGTAACCTTCCAGGTGGCTGAGCTCTCGCTCATTCAGAACTCGCTCGCCAGTAATGCCAATCATGACTTGAATGTTCTCTATCGTTAGGTAGAAAATGCTCGTGAGCCAATTCAGATAGGTTCCTCGTTCGGCCTTGTCACCAATGGAATGGAGCGCCCAGAGTACAAACGAGGAATCTCTGATCCAGGAGTATCTGTAATCCCAGTTCCTGACTCCTCCGATCTTTTCGGGAAGCGACGTCGTGGGTGCGGCGATTATTGCGCCCGTGGGCCCATACACAAGAAGGTGCAGCACCAGTGAGGAACGCACGACATAATCTCTCCACTTTCCACGATAATCGCATTGGGCAGCCAGAGCCCTCCAATATTTCTTTGTTTCAGCCAGTTTTTCGTCGGTGTGGGTCTGCTGAGAGCTGTAGTCTGTGAGACCACCCATTCTAAGAACAAGATCTATTTTCTGTTTATTTCTCATGGCAAAGGATCCAATTGCCGATCCGCCGACAATTTCGAATTCAAACGGTGAGATGAGAGCCAGTTGTTGTTCGGTTTGGTGCTTTTCAGAAACGAAAGAGTAGCCGTTCTCGCCAATCTTGGAAATCTTCGGAATGACGCTTCCATAGTTTAATCGCGGCTCCAACTTAACTTCCAAGTCAAAATTTCCTTCAAGACATATTATCCTTCGGTGGAGCTCGCGCGAAGACACCACAATGCCCGATACCCTAAAGCACGGCATGAAATCTGTTATTCCTATCCGCCCATTTTCGTTTCTGAACTCTGTCAGAAGCACGTTCGTCGGGCCGTCATAATACTGCGTTGCTTCGAATTCTCCCTCGTACCCAGGATGAATAGAAAAGCACCCGCCTTTTTCCTTGTCAAGAAGTGAGGAAAATACGGATGGTGAATCAAACCTGGGGGCGCACATCCAGTCAATTGAACCATCAATCCCGACCAGCGCGCAAGTCCTGCGATCGCCTATTATTGCATAATCAGCTATGGGCTTGTATTCATTCAAAGCCCTCTTGTCAAGTGTTTTCCAAACTTGGTCTTTGGTGAGCATTCGCTTTTGATTTCTCTTCCCGTCTTTTACGATGCAAGATCTTTACTCCAGACTCGATTATGAGTTTTTGCTTCAGTGACTTATTGCCAAGTCGCAGTTCAAAGCAATATGAGTGGGATCAGGAAATGGAGAAAATACAGAGCTAATTGAAGGATAACCCGTAAGAGGACTCTCGCAAGATAAACGAATGTTAGAGAAAGATTAAGTTGTAGTGATGTTAAATATCAGATTATGTCCCACGGAACAAAAGCGCAAAAGACGAAACCATCAAATGATAATATTCTCAGAACGGTTCCGGATGAACGCGCATTTTACTTCTACAAGGGTAT
>DATLTL010000152.1:0-3517 GCA_035533635.1 Nitrososphaerales archaeon | reverse complement strand
GTAACACCGTCTCTAACCACAGTTTGCAATGTGAGATATTTACTTCCGCTTCTGGCAGCGTAACCTTCGGCGGTCATCATCAATGTTTTAGCTATTCCACGATTTCGCTTTTCCGGAAGTGTCCCCAGACAATATATTCCGACAAAGTCACTTGGGAATTTGTGCAAAAGCAAGCAGCCGCAAGCTTCACCTTTTTCCCTCGCGAGAAATAGTACAGTATTTCGATCATTTGAAAACAACCGTTCCCTTCGAATTAATTCCGATTCCCAGGCTGGATTGATTGAATATGAGCGCATGAATATTTCATTCCATAGCCCGACGTCTTTTGTTTCGATTGCGTCATTATTTTGATCCTTTGACAGATTATCAGAATCTGCCCTTACTTCTTTCGAAAGAATATCCATCAATCCACCGATTACGTATCCATCCTCTATCGCTCCTTTCTCCAATCTCTGTGAGATTTTCCAGAATCGCTCAACGAAAATTGTGGGTGGGACGTTTCTCCTAATTGCTTCCGATTTGACCTCATACAGAAGCACGTGAAGAGATTCTTCATCCAATTCGTCAATAGATTTTAGGATCGCGTCGTCAATGACGGCATGATTGAAAACCGGGTCGTCTGAAAATCTCTGATTATAGTAGAGATCAAACCTATTCGAGCTAGACACATCGCAGAATAATCCGTCAAAAGACCTCTCGTTCAAAAGCATGCTTTGGAAATTTTCTATGCTCAAAAAAGTCTGAACCCTAGAGTCTCTACCATATCCCAGAAGAGTGCGCCAAGTTCCGATTTATTTTCGCTTTCCTTTAGGGCTTCGCACACGCTAAGAAGGACTTGAACTGCTTGTGGAGTTCGAAGATCGTCGTCCATTGACGCAGCAAATTCCTCCCATTGCTTTCTGGTTGATGTCTCCTCCACTATCCCACCTTTTCTGGGAGCATTTGCCGCCGCTTCAGTAATTTGTTTGAACTCCGTTCTGCTCTGTTCCATTGATTTAGAGTCGTATTCGAACGAATCTCTGTAATGATGTTTCAGAAAGTGAAATCTGATTTCGTCCGCAGTAAATTTCTCAAGTGCCTGTCTTATCGTAACAACATTGCCCAGGCTCTTGCTCATTTTTTCTTCTCCTTTCAAGAGCAATCCTGAGTGCATCCAGATCTTGACGAATGGAATTTCTCCGGATATCGCCTCGTCCTGCGCTAGTTCTGATTCATGATGCGGGAAGATCAGCTCGGTTGCGCCCCCGTGAAGATCGTACGGACCGCCCAACACAGAGAAAGCAATTGCACTATCTTGGATGTGCCATCCAGGGCGTCCGAGACCGACTACGGTTTGCCAAACACCTTCGGACTCTTCAGGAACCGATCGCCACAACAAAAAGTCGACGCTATTCTTCTTTCCCGGTGCAGCATCAATTTGCTTCAATTTGAGGCTGACCGCGGATTGGTGTGATAGTTTACCAAAATCAATAGCTTTGGAAGTGTCGAAGTACACGTTACCGTTACGAGAGTAAGCCTTTCCCGAGTCGAGCAACTGCTTTACTAGCGCCGCTGACTCTTCAACGTAATTGGAAACCCTCTCGAATCTACTGATTGTCAATACGTTTAGGGCATCCAAGTCTTCTATGAATGCATTGTAAAATTTGTCGGCAATCTGCATATACGGCATATTCTCTCTTTTTGCTCGGTCAAAGATCTTGTCATCAACATCAGTAATGTTCAGTAAGAAGAGAACCTTTGTGCCGCGTTTCAATAGCCATCTGGCTAGAATATCGAATGCGAGGTAGGTCTTTGCGTGTCCCAAGTGAACATTATCTTGTACTGTGGGGCCACAAACAAACATCCTGAACTCATTGGAGTTTTGGATTTCAACTTTGGATTGCGATAATGTGTCAAAAATTTGCAAAGAAGGCACTTTCTGAATTATTGTAATCGGGCGAGCTTTTTCCAACTTGAGTAGGTTAACTACTGGTAAACGGGCTCTTGCTTCAAAAGCTTCTCAAGGCAATTATTAGGCTTTTATCCTAGATGTTGGGATTATTCGCACTAACTTGAGCCAAGAAAAGCACGAGGGGAACGGGGGTTCTGGGTATTCTGAAAGGAAAATCACCCAGCTTCGAGAGCTCAAGGCGCTCCTGTGGGGGCTTGACCTCGACGAGGGTATTAGATTTGTCACCGACATCCCTGGGTACGAAAAAGGTGCGTTTGTATTCCTGACAAAGTGTGATGACAGGTTCTGTGTGAATATCAAGGAGCGAGTGTTAGACCCCCTTTCGAATCAGTTTGTACCTGGCGGAAAGGAACAATGGAAGTACTTTGAGAAAGCAGAGGCAGCGTGGATCTACGCGAGCAAGTTTCTCAAATCGCCAATTGAAGCATACTATTATTGAGCGTGAAAACTCACAACTGCATTCTTTTATACCGTCGGGATACCTATAGCTTTGGAATCTCCTATGACCGAGGTTCAAACTCTTCAAAACAGGCAAGCGACGCAGGATCGTCAGCCGAAGGTCAAAGAGGTAATCGACAGGGTAGGAATTTCTGGCCTTCGTACTGGACTGAAACTGATTACAAACAGTGCTGAGACGTTCTTTACTGCTGAAATCGATCTATTCATTGACCTAGATACTGAGCGCAAGGGTATCCACATGTCGCGCTTAGTTGAATCGATAAACGAAGTCATTGCCAAGAGATCGAGACAGTCAAAAGACAGCTTCGAAAGCCTTGGTGAAGACATTTTGAAGGAGCTCAAGAAGAGACACAAGTATTCAACTGGAGAGATCGTGATAAAGACAACTATATTCCTCAGGCGACACACTCCAATTACGAACAAACCAACTGATGAACCATATGACATCACCGTAGGAGTAATCACCAGAGGCGAGACTTTTTTCAAGAGTTTGGGAGTTAGGGCAATAGGAAACACACTTTGTCCGCACAGTCTGGAAACCACCAAGGGCAAGGCACATGTCCAGAGGGCGACGATCGATCTTCAAGTCGAAGTTCCCATCAAGGAAGAAATCCGTCTTGAAGAGCTCATCGAAATCTGCGAAAAGAGCTTCAGTTCGCCCACCTATACAGTGCTGAAAACCGAAGATGAGGCGGCAGTTGTTGAAGATATGTTCAAGAATCCAAAGTTCGTAGAAGATGTCGCAAGGGACTGCTTCCGACTGGCGAAGAACCTGAATTTCAAGGGGAGGGTCAAAATCCGTGCGGTTTCTTTCGAGTCGATACACAAGCACAACGCAATATCAGAAATTGAGAGGACTTTTGCTTGAAGATAGGTCTAGGAATGGAATTTTTTGTTGATTACGGGCACCTCTTGCCTGGGCATCCAAAGTGCGGCGTGCGGCATGGGCATACAGCAAAGGTGATTGTTGAGCTTTACGGAGACATGAGACCGGACGGAATGATCATGGACTTTAAAGAAATGGAGGATAAATGCTGGAACGTGTTGTCTCAAGTTGATCACAAGGATCTCAATGAGAAGTTCGAGAGACCGACCTCTGAGAACATT
>DATLTL010000151.1:0-5974 GCA_035533635.1 Nitrososphaerales archaeon | reverse complement strand
AGGTATCAGAAACTTGTAGAGCTATCTCCTTCACCTGCACTGGATGACGAGTCTCGCAAATTGCTTTGGGACTATGCCACAAGGATTTCAAAAATCGTGAAGTATTCGAATGTTGGAACCGTTGAATTTCTGAGAGATATGGCGGGAAAATTCTATTTTCTGGAAATCAATTCGCGTCTTCAGGTAGAACACCCGGTAAGCGAATTTGTATCGGGAATAGACATCGTGAACACGCAGTTTGAAATCGCCACAAACGGAAAGATCCCGTTCAAGCAAAAGGATGTACGATTATCTGGTTGCGCGATTGAATTCAGAGTCAACGCTGAAGATCCGCTCTCTGATTTTTCACCAACAACCGGAAAGGTGGAATTTCTACAAATTCCCTTTGGGCCGGGTGTGAGAGTGGACACCGCGTTACAAGAGGGGATGGTCATTTCGCCGTACTACGACTCGCTCGTCGCGAAGCTCATCACAACGGGAACTGATTTCGAGCAAGCAAGAAAGAGAGCTTTGGTGGCTCTTGACGAATTCGCGGTCTATGGAATCGAGACGACTATTCCGTTCCACCGTGAATTGGTCAGGAATGATCAATTTGCCAGAGGAGAAATTAGTACTACCTTCATTGAAACAAGCGGAATACTGAAGCGAATACCGCGTCTAGCAGAGAATTCGTTAGAAGATCAACATTTCATGATTGCGGCACTTCTTCTGTCGCACAACCAATCTTCAGCCTCCTCTACGGTGCAGCCACGATTCAAGAAGAAGGATCCGAATCAGAAAAGGAGTAGGTTCATAGATGCAATATGAGATTAGAATCGAAAAAAGAACAAGACAGGTGGAGATCTGGCGTCACGAGCAGAGTCAGAGACCCGGATCAGAATCCTATTCTGTTACGATCCACAATCAGAGTCGCAAAAAACAATCAAGCATTGAAGTTATTGAACGGAAGTCGAATGGGCTAGTAATTTCTATCGACGACAAAGTTTACGCGATAACTCAGCTGAAACGTACTCCAATTTCTGTCACCTTTGTGGCAAATGGCAGATTGCAGTTTGCTCAACTGAAGACCAAATTTGATGAAGAAGGCTCGCTCGCCCCGCCGGTCAGCGAATACATTACTTCCACTTTACCTGCAAAAGTGGTCAAAGTGAGCGCCAGACAAGGTGATTCGTTGGTTCAGGGCACGGTGATGCTTATTCTAGAAGCAATGAAGATGGAAGTCCAGATTCTTGCTCCAAAGGATTGCAGAATCAAAGAAATCTATGTGCACGAGGGCGATAGTATTGAAAAGGGGCAGAAACTGATGTGGCTGGATTTTCTTTCATCAACGAAGGCATAGCAAGAGTATAAAGCACGAAGATAATCGAAGACCTGTCGAAGCATATGCCTAAATTTCGAAGCAACGGCGCAGAATTGTACTATGCCGTAGATGGCGAAGGGCTCCCAATTGTGCTTCTGCACTGTCTCCCGATGGATCATCGCATATGGATGAATCAGTTCTTCGAGCTCACTTCAAAGTACAAGGTCATCGGACTCGATTTTCGTGGGCTCGGTCACTCCGAGGGAGGTTCAACCCCTTGCTCAATTGCGACTCTTTCCGATGATGTGAATAATCTTTTCGAAGTCGAAGGTATATCGAAAGCAGTTGTCGCTGGGATTTCTTTGGGAGGTCAAGTCGCCCAGCAGTTTGCACTAGACCACCCAGAGAAATTGGCTGGCGTTGTTCTTTCCGGCACAAACTGCAACTGCACCACAGAAAGACTTCAAAAGCAATTCACGGAGCGGGTTGCAAAATATCGATCTTCTGAGGCAGAATCATATTATGCTGGGCATCTCGAGGGTCTTTTCAGCCCTGAATTTTTGGCCTCGCCGCGCGCAAAATCCGTCATGAAAAGTTACATTTCCGCAGGGACGAGAAAAAAATTCGATTCGATTGCAAACCTCTTCCTTGCTTTGCTTCAATTTAACGTCGAGAGCCAAATCGGAAGGGTCCGCACACCACTGCTCGTAATAGCGGGAGATAAAGACAGAGCTTTTCAAGATTCGAAGAACATAGCAGATCGCGTTTCGGGTTCGACATTCTTTCCAGTCAGTGGAGCCGGGCATGCAGTCTGCATGGAAACGCCTACAGAATTCAATCAAGCTTTTGCTTCTTTCTTGGCTAAAATCTCTTACCAAGTTTAGTCATAAGATCGCAACTTTTCGGTTTTTGGGCAAACCAATCTTTTGCGAGAGAATTTCCTGAGTTAGGCAGACTCAAAATTGAGATGGAATTAGCTAGTGCATCTAGATGATCTTATAAATTACGCATCGTCAGCTCAAGAACATGCCTAAAGTTGTTGTTGTTGGTGGTGGATTCGCCGGCGTTAGTGCAGCTGCATGCGCAAGGAACGCAGGTAGCGAAGTTACACTCGTAGAAAGGACGGACGAGCTTCTGGGGCTCGGAAGATATTCTGGCATGTTCTATAATGATGGAAGAATGTCTGCAGTCGAGGAACTCATTGCTCTTGGAGGAGGGTTCATTTTTGACATTCTGATGAAGCCTCCTGTGATGACTTACGAAAGAAATGAGATGAACTGGACCGCGCTTGAAGATCTTGCACACAGAGAAGCGCTAGACATTTCCATTTTCAATTGCAT
Source organism: Nitrososphaerales archaeon (assembly GCA_035533635.1). Classification (GTDB taxonomy): domain Archaea; phylum Thermoproteota; class Nitrososphaeria; order Nitrososphaerales; family CADDZS01; genus DATLTL01. The sequence continues at coordinate 3,334 of DATLTL010000151.1, read as the reverse complement.
GCTCGCGGAGCCAGCGATTCGAAAGTATCTTTCTGGCTTAGGCGTCAATCTCATTTTCGAAGACCGAGCGGTGGATGCCGCTGCCAGCTCAAAAGATGGAAAGGAAAGAAAATTGACTTCCGTGACTCTTGAGAGCGGTAAGCGACTGGAGGCGGATTCCTTCGTGGACTGTTCTGGAGGCGCGGGGGGTATTCAAGTCTGCATTGATCACGGATACGGTTGCGTAGAGTGCAATCTGCGCTGCAACAGTTTTGGGGATAGGGTCAGCATAGCCACAAAGGCTGGCGCGAAAGAGCTCAGAAAGTTGAGAACTGCAGATCGCGGCGGCGGATTTGGAGCCATAAGCTCGGCATGTTCGTTTTACGAAACATCGATTGACCCGACCCTAGTAGCCCGACTGAAGAAGAACGGGACGGCAAAGATCGAAGTTCCGGAGGAAGTTAGGGAGATGCTGAAGGTAGGTCTTGCAACAAACTGGCCATACGATCCGTCCCAAGTCAAGTTCCTCAAGTTGAGCTATCCAGGTTTCTTCAAGGCGAACGGCATGGTGTACATGCCGCTCAAAGACGTCAGGAGGATACCCGGTTTCGAGAAGGCGCGTTTTAGCGATCCGTTGGGCGGAGGAAAAGGTAACGCAGTCAGGTACATTTCTATGGCTCCGAGGGAGAATACGATGAAGGTTTTCGGGTTCGGCAATCTGTTCGTGGGCGGTGAAAAATCGGGTCCAGTTGTAGGTATCCAAGAGTGCATAGTGACCGGTGGGATTGCCGGGTACAACGCGGCAAGAGAAGCTCAGGGTAGAGAACTCCTGACACCTCCAAGGACTACCGTCATTGGAGAATTCTTCGCGTACGTCCAGAAGATGATGGAGACCGACCAAGGACTCATGCAGACATATTCGTTCATGAAACCTAGTTTCAGAAAGATAATGGCGTCGAAGGGCTGGTGGGCAAAGACTGTACCAGAAGCAATCGAGGAATCTAGGCGGAGAATCGCAGAAGCAAAATTAACTGGCGTGATGAGCACCAGTATGCCAGTGCCGATCACAAAGTAAGCACCGCTACAACAAGCGTTGCCATTAATCTGTCCTTGGAATGGATTTAATTGCGGCTCGTACCTAACATGGCACGAGTCCTACTTTTCGCCTAACAGAAATCTATTCTTTTGCCACATTAACATAATCATACAATTTGTATTCGCCTTTGGGCTCGAAATTGAGCTGCAAATTCGAGTACAGGGCCCTTCACACTTTTCTTCGATTAGTGCTGCCCCGACATCAAACATCTTTTCCAATGCCCTTGTGTATATCGCGATTTCCTCCGCGATCGATTATCGGGTCGTAGATGTTGGACCTGAAATTTGAAAAAGGGCTTAAATCGTCTTGTTGAGAGCTGGAAGAATTGAGGTTGAGTGGATTGCGAAAAGGTTCCGAAGCAGCAAATGGCGAAAAAAATCCAAAGAGCTCCAGACGCTCTGCTGTTCTTGCTTTGCTGGTCACTGCGCAATTTGTTGTTGTGCTCGATTTCTCTATTGTGCAAATCGCGCTTCCTACGATGAGAACTGAACTTGGCATTTCGCTTGCAGACAGCCAATGGATTGTCAGCGCGTACGGGCTTACTTTCGCAGGCCTCTTGCTTCTGAGTGGTCGAATGTCCGACCTTTACGGCCGGAGAAGACTCTTCAGCATCGGGCTCGTTGTGTTCGCCTTTTCGTCGTTGGCAGGTGGACTAGCGCCATCTGAGTTTGTTTTGATCGCAGCTAGAGCTGTGCAAGGAGTTGGCGCGGCAATAGCTTCTGCCACAGGATTGTCACTCATAGTGGTCTCATTCTCCGAGGGACCTGAACGAAATCGTGCCCTAAGCGTCTTTTCAGCTGTTTCTTCTGCCGCATTCGCAGCAGGCGTAATATTGGGCGGTGTTTTGACAGCATCCTTGGGATGGAGATCAATCTTTTTCATAAATGTCCCCATCGGAATAGTTGCTGCAATCCTGACACCTAGATTCATTGCCGAGAGTCGTGGCCAGTCTGCTGACAGACGTCTCGACTTCCCAGGAGCGATCGCAGTGACGGCTGGTTTCTCTCTTCTCGTTTACGCTCTGACAGATGCCGCAAACACGAGTCTATTCTCACCAGGGACGATCTTCTTCCTAGGACTTTCTGCCGCGATACTGGTAGGTTTCTTAATAATCGAGCATCGGTCGCGATCGCCACTCATGCCTCTAGGGTTCTTACGTCGGGGAACCGTGTTTACCGCAAACGCGCTCGCCCTCGTGACGGTTTCCGTCATGAGTGGCATGATATTCCTTCTCACGATTTACCTTCAACAGATTCGCGGCTATTCGGCTCTATTGGCGGGGATAGCCTTCCTCCCTACTGCTCTCGTTTTCCTAGTCGTTGGTGGTTTCCTATCGGCGAGATTTGTGACACGTTTTGGGATGAAGCCTGTCTTGGTCTCAAGCATGATCTTGCTCGCGTTTGGTTTCATCCTACTTTCTAGGATTACGCTTACCACGCCATACTTCTCATATCTTTTGCCATCGATGCTGGTTGCATCGCTTGGAGCTGCATTCGCATTCACAGCTTTCAACATTGCAGCACTCTCTGGAGCTAGACAAGGGGAAGAAGGCCTAGCTTCGGGCCTTGTAAATACCTCAACCCAAGTTGGAGGTCCGGTCGGTTTGGCTATCGCCGTTACGATTGCTAGCGCTGTAGCCGCAAGTATTGTAGCTCAGACCCAGCTCGCCGCTACAGTAGTTGGATTTGGCTACGCGTTTCTTGGGGACGCCGTAATAGCTGGCATTGGAATTGCCTTCGCGGCTTCCTTAAGGCACCCTGCTCGACCGAGCGCGGAGGTTCAAGTGTCCGTCAAGGCGCAAGTCGAACAAGTTCCACCAAACTTTGCTCAGAGAAAACAGGCCCTGGAGATAAATAGGATATTGGTAGCGGTGGACGGCTCGGAAAACGGTCACAGGGCCGCGCAGACCGCTCTTAAGCTCGCCGAAGACTACGACGCAGAACTAGTAATATTACGCGTAGTAACTGCTCCAACCGCGTTAACTCCAACAATGCAAAGGTCAGGGGCATCTGCGATTATCAAACAATTCTATGACTACGCGCAGAAAGATGCCACGGATTATGTTGATGGTCTAGTCGCAGAGGCAAAGAATTTGGGAGTCAGGTCAAGAGGCGAAGTCGTAAGGGCAAATTCGTCTCCAGTGTCTGCAATAACTGACAAAGCAAAGAGCGAAGGAGTAGATCTTATTGTCATTGGAACGAGGGGTCTCGATAGACCAAAGAGGCTTTTCTTGGGAAGTGTTTCATCGGGAGTCGTGGC
>DATLTL010000150.1:0-7711 GCA_035533635.1 Nitrososphaerales archaeon | reverse complement strand
TCTTCCGTCGCCGGGGCATGGTGCCAAAATATTCATCGGGATGCTGCTGATATTGACTATTGCAGTTGCATTTACTGGAGCTCTTCTTGCGCCAACTTCTGCAAGTAAAGTTCCACCTGCAACTCCCGAAGTTTTTGTTTCAATCCTCAGCGGTTCTCAGAATCCTGGGACTCTGATCACGTTCTCTTCGCAGAATATTACTGTCGTTATAGGAACAAACAATACCGTCGAGTGGACTAATAATGACGCGGCCCCGCACACGGTAACATCACAAACGATCCCGGCAGGGGCGGCTTCATTCAATTCTGGTATCCTCAGTCAAGGCCAGACATTTGTTTACACGTTTAGCGTACCAGGAACTTATTACTACATTTGCACTATCCACAACTGGATGCACGGCTGGGTTACCGTAAAGTCGTAGCTTCCGACTTTTTCTGTAACTCGGAATACATTCTCTTGAGTTCCATGTATGAAAAAGATTCATAGATGCAATGGTCTTTTCCCATCTTTACCTTGAACACTGAATCTCTCAGTCCCAATTTCGATAGTTTCCTGTTGAGCAGATTAGATTTTACTCTGATGTATCTGCCTATGATGTAGAAGACAAAGATATCAAGGATTCTCTCAACTAGTGACGAAGTATCATAATCAACTGGGGTTCCTTTCATTCTACCTTGAAGTCTCAAATTGTACATCTTTGGAAAATATCTTGCCATCCAACTCCCCAGGTACAGAAGGGTGGAAAAGAAACCCTCTCCCCGAACTACGGTTGCGGAAATAGCATCTCGTGCGAACAACGCATCTTGCGGTTTTCTGAGCTGAGAAGTGATGAAATCTTCATCAGCAACGTAACTAAGGCAAAGCGACGGTGAGGAAGGTTCTGAGATTCGAAATAATCTCGCGAGCAGCAGCGACTTTGCGAATGTTGTCCACATGCGGTTTCGCTTTGTTACAAGAAAGAAATCAAGATCGTCTTCTCTCGAAACAGAAAGATACGAGGTCGAACCACTGATACAAACGAGTTTGAGATTTTTATCCTGCAGGAATGATACGAATTTTTTCGCGAAAGCGACGTTTGATGTAGCGCGAAGAAGCCTTTCAGCGTACTCGTCCATCATTTCATAATGCCCATCATCTTGTCGAGCGTTCCTTTCTAAGATTCTCCCAGAAACAATCTGGTAAGCCGAATTAAGTTCATCACATTCATCCCAGGCACGAATTAGTTCATCTTCAGTCATATCTAGTGATGCAAGCAGGATCACGTCTTTCAAAGACAACATGCTGCCATTTGCCTTTGCTATTTTACAAAAGGTAAGAATGTCTGATGCCTTGTGCGAAAGAGATGATGCGCTTTCTTCAATTGCCATATCTTTTCCACACCGAATGTTTCTCGCTAGACCCGGAAGTCATGTCCTTTAGGGCAAATGCCAGCGCCATAGTTTCACTTATGACTGCGAAGGGTAAAATCGTGATAAGTCTCGGGTATCTCGTGAGTATTCTCACCACGATTCCCAGACTTATAACTGGAGAGAAAAGCAACAAGGATTCCACTGTCTTCGGTGACTTGCCGGTCAGGCGCCAGACTTGAAAATGTCCGAAAATGATTCGTCGCCGTTGACGAATTACATCAACTATCTTACTTGGAACGTCAATTAGGACTCTTGCCTCGTTACAGAATTTGATCGAGAACCCATCTAGTCTGGCCATTCCACCGATGTACGCTCCGTCGTTTATGATTCCAACTGGTAGTTCCGAGATTATCTTGGATCTTATTACCATCATCTCATCGCTCCCGTGGTTACTCAAACCCAGGTGGTTGAGCCTAGATGAACACTCATTGTGAATTTCCCACATCAACTGCTCTACTGCTGAAGTCAGATTTCTCTTTTGTTCAAAGAATGGACTGCCTGAAACTAGCCCGGTAGTGGGTGATCTTTGGATCATCGAAAGAAGTTTTCCAATTGCTCCCTTTTCGGGAAGAGCATCCGCATTGACAAACACCAGATATTCTCCCCCAAGATTTTTCATTATTTTATTGATTGCATCAGCCTTCCCGTATCTCTGCGGCTCTTTTATTAGAACTACGCGATCATCCCTTTGGGCAAATCTATCTGCTATTCTGACTGTACTCTCCGAACAACCGCTAGCAACAATAATGATTCGCCTTAAAGCAAATTCCTCAGGAAACCTCTCCGATTCAATTAGAGCAAGCAACAGCCCCAAGTTTTCAGAGGTGTCACTGGCGCATATTCCAATAGAGAAAGCAGTGACCTGACTTGCGATTATCAATCTAGATACTCAACTTAATTTCTATTGTCTTGTTCAATTCAAATAGTCTGTTGGAAATCAGTCACCCGCCAGGGTACTAGAAAAGCCTTATTCCAAATTCCCCATTAGGTTTTAACGCATCTGTTTTCAGAGAATCCATTCCAATTGTGATTGTTATTGCTGAATGGAGTAATATCGAAGATCACCATTCTGTTGGTCGTCGCCCTCGTCATCAGGGAAGTGCTCGCTCCGTTCACAGGGCACCCATTTGATTTCGAGCTTTGGATTAGACTTGGATATTACACTGCACAGGGACTTGATCCCTACAGAATTACTGGACCCATTCCAAACCTCAGCATGCCAGGCGCCGGTTACATGCCTTCCTTGGGCTACCCGCCAGTATGGCCTTTCATTCTTGCTGGTTTGTTCAAGCTTTATGCCATGATTGACATCAATAACAGATTCCTCTACTATTTCATTCTCAAACAGCCGATGATTATTGGAGATTTGCTAGACAGTGTACTAATTTACAAGATTTTGAGTCAAAAGTCTGAAGAGAGGGCATTGAAGGGGTTAGCATTCTGGCTGTTCTGTCCTTTCACCATCCTCATATCAGCAGTGTGGGGAATGTTCGACCAGATAGTGCTAGCATTTGTCCTCTTGTCGATACTGTGGTTTACCAGAACAAAGACTACGGCAGTAGCCGAAGCTGTCGGAATCCTACTAAAACTGATTCCGTTGATTTATTTGCCTCTCTTGGCCCTCGTCCAAAAAACGCGCCTTAAGATCGTACAGTATCTAGTAATTTCCATCGTCGTCTCGATTGTTTTCACGCTTCTTCCGTATCTGATCTTTCCAAGCTGGCACATTGGCGCCCTTCTGGGGACGGGCTCAAGTGACGCGAACAAGGTTGGAAATAGCATGAATTACTGGGTGATTATCTATATATTTTCGAGTCTAGGAGACTTTCCTTCTTGGGCTGGGCCTATAATCAATACTGTAGCTTACGCGTGGATTCCCGTTGTGATCATCGCGTCATTTTTCTGCATTAGAATTCTTCGCGCAAAGAGATCACTAGATCAGAGAAATCTAGTCCTTTCAATGATCTTTGTGACGCTAGCCTTCTATCTCACTAGAATCCAAATAAATGAACAATATACAGTTTATTTTCTCGGTTTGGGTCTGATCGATTATTACTGGCTTGGTTCAACCAAAAGAATGAAAGAATTTCACGGTGTCTGGATCAGCGCACTGGCCTATCTTGTCGCACATAATTCAATTTTCATATTCCTCGCGCCAATATCGAAATATTACTCGAATCTCTATCAGATTCTTGTTCCCAAGGAATTGACCCTTGCAATGATGTTTATCACAGCCAGTTCCTTCTCAATCTTTTGCGCTCTCTATCTTCGTTCCATCTACTTCGAACTGAGCCGAAGCGTCTCCGAAGTTGTGATCAATTAAATGAAAGTGATCCAAGTTACAGAAAGATACCCACCAGCTGTCGGAGGCGTCGAGACTCATGTCTTGCGTTTATCACAAGAGCTGCGCAAACTTGGCATCGAAGTCGAAATTCTTACAACGGATCTTTATTCCACCGTGCCGATTGTTCGGTTTCAGAGAACTTCAACCCAAGAAGACACTTTTGTAACTAGGGTTGCGGGATTCTCCTTCCTACCAATCCCCCAAGGTCTTGGGATTGTCTCTCCAACTATGCTCCGACATCTAAAAGGCGCGTCCATTATTCACGCTCATGGGTATGGTCACTTTCCGACCTATCTGACAAATTTCTGCCGAATTGCGAAATTGCCTGTCGTGGTAACTACTCACTCTGACGCGGGGAGGCCATCAATCAGAAAGACAGTGTTTGACATAGTCGTTCCGCGCCTGTCAATCAAATTCGCGCAGAAGATCATAGCCGTCTCCAATCATGAGAAAGAGGTTCTGACAAGAAGAGGAATCTCACCCGATAAGATATCGGTAATACCCAATGGAATCGATGTTGGCGAAATAAGCTTAGGAAGGGCAAATTCAAGAAAGCGTGGTAATGGAAAGACAGCGATATATTCGGGGAGAATTGATTCAGAGCAAAAAGGGCTTGACCTTTTAATTGAAGCATTTGGTCATTTGGCGTCAAGCAATCCAGGACTCGATCTAGTCCTGATGGGACCTGATTGGAACGGTTCGACACGTCGCCTCAAGGAGTTGTCAGCTAAACTTGGCATTGGCGGAAAAGTCCGGTTCACAGGCTTTCTGGAAAGACAGGAATATCTGCAAATTCTGAGATCAGCCGATCTGTTTATTCTCCCGTCCCGCTTCGAACCCTTTGGCATTGTGTTGCTAGAAGCTATAGCCTTGGGCGTACCCATTGTTGCTTCAAACATTGGTGCGATTCCTGAAATTCTTGAGGGAGGTAAGTTCGGGCTGATGTTCGATTCAGGAGATGTCAATTCTCTTGTTCAGCGGATCCAAGAAGCTATTTCGGATGAAAAGGGCGCTGCAATGAGAGCAGAAGATGCAAAATCTTCTTTGAACAAGTACGCTTGGGCTAATGTTGCGAAGGATACGTTACGCGTGTACAGAGAAGTATTATCAAAATAGAAATTTGATTAGATTCTATCCGACGAGAAGCTAATCACAAAGCAATAAGAATCCAGAAGCAAGCCAGTGAGCAGAGTTACTCGCGATTTGGCTCGAATAATCACTCGAAGTGAAGCTCTGCTGCTCGGAGTTACAGCAATTTTTCAATTAATCGCATTTCTCACATTGCTACGCGTCGCTACAGGGATCGCCGCGGTAAATCAAACCAATCCAAATCCACCAGCGATCGTAATACCGAGCTCACTCAATCAGAGCATTTCTGTTCCCACTTCCACACCACAATTCCAAAACCCAGCAGGAAACGGACTGGACGCGTCGTTAGTTCTGGTTGCATTCTTCATCGCTGCTAACGTAGTTGTAATATCTGTCCTGGCATTTCTATATCGAAAAAAGAAAATGAAATTATTTTCGGTTGCGATCAGCGTATTCCTAATTTTCAATGTTACGCTACTCTACGTTTCGTTCATTACAGGTGTTTCGAGTAACTTTCCGATTTTAGCCGGGTCGGTCGCGGCTGTTGCGACGATTATTGCTGCTTTCTATGGGTGGCGCAGATTCGTCAATTTTCTGGCATTTTCCGTTGCGCTCGAGCTTGGCTGCTCATTTCCTGTTGTGCTTCAAACGCCTTTGAATTATATCATTCCTGCAGTTTACGCGGTTTTTGATCTTTATGCGATATATTACGGCAGAATGGGTAGACTAGTGAAGCAGGTTGCGGATAATGCAAATTCAGAAGAAGAGGGAATTTCTAAAGCACCAGCGCTCAATTTTAAGAAAGCGAGGCTCGCGAAGTGGCCTGAATTCGGATTATTGACCGTCAATTTCCCTAACATCGAAATTGGTATGGCAGATATCGCGTTCTACACGATGGTGCCCGCAATCGCGCTTGTATTGGTTAGTTTGCTTGCTTTCATAGTAGTTATGGCTGTTGTAGACACAGGGCTGGTTCTTTCTTTCTACGTCTTCCGAAAGAAAGAGGTTGCTCCAGGGCTTCCGATTCCAATATTGCTCGGGCTGTGCGCATTGCTAATAATGCATTTTGCGTGAAACTACCATTCGAATTCTAGCTGACCGCCAAATCTCAATGAATCAAGGAGGCCTTCGGCATAACCTATGCTCAAGACTGCTAGTTCGTCTTTGCCTTCGTTCAGAAATCTTCTGGCGTCTTGCGTATAGCACTCGACGTTTTCGAATACATCTGCGAATTTCACGCTAGAATTCGTCACTGTGGCCGCTGTTCTAGCTCTTTCTAAAGCCTTCAGCGTCTTGATCGAATATTTTGAGACCATCGCCTTTGAAATTCTGGTTACACCTTCACTGTTGTCGCGAAACGCGTCTGGGCTCTTGTTGAATAGTGCCGACATGGCCTCTCTTTCAGTAAAGTGCAGCTTGCCAGGAATCACAAGGACATGCGGTGGTTCTCCCAGATCACTTGGTGCAATTTCCTTGAAAGAAACAGCTTTGATTCCGATCTTCTCGGTTCCCATTCTTGACACAACAAGCAAGAGAGTGTCTTCAGTCAGTATTTCGTTGTGAAGATCCTTTTCCGCCTCCAACAAACTCTTGACTGCTAGACTCGGCTCAAGGAAGTATCTCTTTGATTCGTCCCACTCGAGTAGCATGATTGTATGCAAACCGGTCAGGAGGTTTCTGAAGACCGTGCCGTAAGCAGTATACTGCATTGGTTCTTTCGTCAGAGTCACTATCCTGCCGAAATTATACGAGTGAAGACCAAGTTCTCCACCGACAGCTGACAGAACAGATGATCCATGAATCACTCTTGTCTGGATTCCTTGTTTCATTGCCCGCGTTCTGAGTTCTTGATGCGTGGTGGCTACCAAAGGGTCGCCTGAACAAACTAATGCAATCTTGGAGTCTTGAGCGACTTCCAAGATGTTTCTACCATCCTCGACAAACTCCCTTTTGACACTCTCAACTCTCGAACTTCCTAGCTGTTCTGAAAGATCGCTTAGCGCTTTCTCATTTACGATCGGAGAGGTATAGCTCTCATAGTAGATCTTGTCGCATTCTTTTAGAATTTTCAGCGAGTTTAATGTGGGAGATTGGTCCAGCCCCAAGCCAATGAAGTAAAGCAACTTTCGAGACCTCAAGAATAGTTATCGAACGAGAGGTAAAAAGCCGATTGGAGCTACACACAGATTTTCTGGTTAGTCAGAGGAGACCTTCTAGGACTTTCTCGATTTCCGAATTGATTATCACGAGGTCTGATATCGCACCAATCGGGGAACTCCTAGCGTTTAAAGAAATTAGATCTCCTTTGAACTCTGGAAGGTCCCTTAAGTTGTCATAAAGCTCAATTGCAATACATGGCCCATAGACAACTTGGACAGATCTTGAATACTTTCGAATTCTCGAATGGTATTTGTCTGCAACCTTTTGGACCAATTCATTCACATGACCATTGCTCAGGGGACCGATGAGAATCGTAAGCTCGCCAGAAGAACTCAACGGTTCCTCGGGAACATCCAATAAGATGGGAAAAGAGTCGGTAATTTGTTTCATTTGCAATTCTCTGATCTTGCCATACCTCGAAGTATCCTCGAAGGGTTGCGAAACTGATGAAATCTTGAGAGAGAGAAGGCCCGTCTTGTCTTCGGCGGTGCTCTTTTGGAGGGAAAATCCTGTACTTGCAAATGATTTAATGGCGGTCGTTCCTTCAACAAGTTCTGCTTCGTCAAGATAATATCCGATCTTGCTCCTTACACGTGAATAAGATGCTCCCATGATTACATTCGATATGATGTTCGATGGGAAGATCACAAGCTTCAACTTATTCTCATTTCGAATCAGATCAGAAATTATTTCGATCCAGTCGCCCAGA
>DATLTL010000149.1:0-3810 GCA_035533635.1 Nitrososphaerales archaeon | reverse complement strand
AGAACGAAATTGTCGCAGGAGTCAGAATCACTTCAGAAAATAGAAAGTTCCCTGAAGGAGAATTTCAAATTATCAAGCTACGAAGCGAGGGCGTACCTTGCACTCTTGAGGCGAGGGAAGCAGAGCCCCAAGCAGATTTCTTCAGTGGCCCAAGTTCCTATGCCGAGAGTTTACGACACGCTTGAGAGTCTAATGTCCAAAGGATTCGTAGCAAAGCAGGAAGAAAACTACTCACCAATCCCACCTAAACAGGCATTGAAGGGAAGGACGATCCAGTTCGAAGCTCAATTTTCTCAAGAGCAAAAACGTCGCAGGCAAGCCGAGGAGGACGTCACCTCACTCTTGGAGGGCTCGGTTTCGCCCTTGGAGAAATCTGAAAGCTCGGGCGAGATTTCCATCCTAAAGGGGTTCAATGCGATCTCAAACAAATTCACAGAGCTGCTTGAAAACTCACACGATGTAATCTTGGTAGCAAAGAGATCTATCGAAGCCAAGGAAGTGTTCATTCCAATTCTCGCAGAATACGCGAGTCAGAAGAATGGAAAGAAACGAATCAGGATAATCGCTCCGAAGGGAGTAAAGATCACGCCCAAGGAAGCTGCGGAGGCACGGAACGCGAACGCTGAGATTCGCAAATCTGATCATGTAATTTTTGATTTGATGATTGCTGATACCGACGATGTTATCATTGGAGTTCCTGATCCGCTCTCAGAGGAAATCAATCACGCGATAGCAATCTGGGTAAGTAATCCATCATTTGCTAGTTCAACCAGGAACGCAGTAGAAGAAATCTGGAAATCCGCAGATAAAGTCTAGGTCAACTTCGGCATCTTTCCGGATGGGTATACAACCAAACCCGTTTCCCCGATCTTTATGGGAAATGTACCTTCCTTGTGAGGAGTCCCTCTCATCTTCCTCACTTCAATACCTCTCACTCTCAAACCGCCTACCCTCGAATAGTAGAGTACAACAACTCCATCAGAGATGAATTCCTCAACCCCGTATCTGCTCAATGCTTGGCTATCCTCTGGTATCTCAGTCACGAAAAGTACCGTCGAATCAAGTTCCTTCAAGAGACTCGAAAACCTAAGCAGATTCTGACGCAACTGCATCGCGTTTTCTACCTGCATTCCGAATACCGTGATCGGATCTATTGCGATTCTCTTTGCACCCATTTTCTTCCAAAGCGTCGAAATGTTCGAGAAAATGTCCGCCGCATCTACCCGGCGCAGTTGGCCACTAACCGCTGGTGAAATATCGACCATCGCAATCTTGTCTTTCTTTTGGAGTCCCTCCACGTCCCACCCGTACGTTGCCGCGTTCTTGAGGATGCTCGGAACTGATTCCTCCATTGTCACGTAGATTCCGGGCTCGTCGTACACCTTTGCACCCTTGTAGATGAACTGCATAGCGAAAGTGCTCTTCCCGGTGCCTGTGCCTCCGGTGACCAAGATTGATTGACCACGTGGCAGACCGCCGAGCACCAACTCATCAAATCCGTCTATTCCGGATCTCACTTTACTCAGTAACATTTTTTCAAACCTCGATATCCAAACCAGTATTCGTGATCATGTAATTTTTCCATCTGTCGTCATGCTTTCTACCCTTCAGAGTTTCGATTCTGAACTGTCGTGAACGTTGATCATCGTCTTCTTTGATTCTAAATCGGAACGTGCCAGTACTGGAGAAAGTCAACGAGTTCAAAACCTTTTCATCATGGGCACCTTCTGAAACGGTTGCGATTCCTCTCGTCTGGAAGTTTTCCAGTCTGGAGCTCAAACATGAGATGAAGTCAATTACCGATTTGGTCTCACAGGAAAGTAGGAGTCTCGAGATCGAGTCTAGGACTATTAGGAACTTGTCCAGATTCCTTGAAGAACTCGATTGTCTCAACTGCTCTGAAACGACAATCAACATGCCAGTAGGATCAAGACCGAGAACACCATTTCCGATGTTTTCTGGCAGTCCCAATCGCGCAGGACTCACCGCGTCAATGAACTGGAACTTCCCCGTTGCTTCGTATCGATCTATCGGCCACCCGAATCGAGACATACTTTCGCGTTGGGTCTGCGGAAGTTCCTCTGTGGTAATCCAAAGTACTCTTCCGTTTTCCTGCAGAGTTTCGTAAGCGTACTGTTGCGCGAAGATTGTCTTTCCAGATCCGCTTGCCCCAGAAAGAATAGTTAGACCGTAAGGCATCATTTCCTTGAACGTGAGCTCGCTTAGGGCCTGGCTAATGTTCTTTACAACAGATGAGCTTGCTCTAATAACGCCCGCCTCCTTTCAATCCTGTCAACGAGTAATTTTTCTTCATTTTCGAGTTTCGACTTTTCATCGGATCCTAGACTTTGATTTTGCAATGAGCCCAAAACTGACACGTCCGCTCTAACTTGTTCCGCTTGAAGCTTCAATTTTTCATATTCATTTCTCAGTCTGAGAAAATCTTCTTCAATACTGGAGATTCTCTCCTTGATCGAGTAAATTCTTTCAGTGCGCGCTTGGTCATCAACTTCGGATAGTTCTGTCTGCCGGAGCTCCTCTTCAAGCTTTTCTTTCTCCGACATCAGTGAAGTTACATCCATCAATTTGCTCGATTCAACGACTACCTTTGCGGTCTGAGCTCGAGTGATCTTATAATTTCTTGATCCATCGAGATATACCAACGCGGGATGCCATATGAACTCGCCTGTTGTCTGCGGCTTTGCTTTTAGCATGAGCTTTTTCGAGGCTCCGGGTTCAATCCTGTGAGCGAATGAAAGAGAGCGATCCTTGGAAAGTGGATTCGTACTTTCAGTTGCCTCAAAACCTTCGGGGAGTGCTTCATCTATCCTGACAGTAATTGCACCTTCTTTACCAATGTTTGAAAGCGACAATTCCAGATTCATGCTCTCCTCCAAAGTCATGAACGGCTTTGAAATGTTCAAATCTAGAACGACAAAAGCTGAATCGAGCTCTCGCGCGGAGTTTTCTGGTGATTGGTCAAACAAGCTTGCACTAGAAATCGCCGTATAGATTATTTGATTTGAAGCAATTTCAGCGATAATGTCATGCGCGAGAGGGATGAGCTTCTGGTGACTTCTCACCGCCCCGATCATTCTCAGAGACTCCTTAACTCGTTTGGATGAGCCGAGTAATTCATAGTATCTCGAGGCGCGGGATAATGATCGTTGTGCGTCACGGTATAGTTTGGCTTTGATGGAAGTACTACCCATCTCCCTCTCCGCTGCGTTCATCTTCAGTGTGCCGTCAAGAATGTGTTTGCTAGCTTTCAGCATGTTCAAGAATGATTTGTTACCCAATTTCCTGAACACAACTGCCGCCGAGTCTAATGCCTTGTTGCATTCTATGATCTTTTCAATATCGAGACCTGTTTCAAGAGAGTCTTCAATTTGCTTTGAATAGTACAGAAATGTTGCAAAATTTGCTAGACCCGATAGCAGAGGCTTCAGAGTTTTTGATTTTGATTCTTCTGCAGCTTTCCCAAACGTCTCTTTGGCATCAAGGTACAGTTTTGAATTGCCGCCGATCTGGGCGGTCTGAAATTTCGCTAGGGCGTTGCACAATGAAGCGAGAGAGGTAAGCTCGTTCGAACCGAGTGTATCTGAAACAGAGGAGTTCTCGGCTAGCTCGAAGAACATCTCTTCTGCGCGCGAAAGTCCTTTTATCGACTCTTCGGTATCACCGATTCTGTACGCTTCCTTTGATTTTTCCAGTATCATCCGCGCCTTGCAGAAAGAAGTCATCTGTTCCGCGAGAAGCAGGAAAGATTTTGAATCCTCGGACTCGTCATTCTTGAGTTCGGATTTTAGC
>DATLTL010000148.1:0-12270 GCA_035533635.1 Nitrososphaerales archaeon | reverse complement strand
AAAGAAGTGATAATCCTGAGAGTCGATGCCTCGAAGTCGATTGAAAAAAGTGGCAAAGTTTGACTTGCCTGCCTAAAATTCACAGGACTCCCTAGATTTATTCTCAGATTGCAATTCCATGCAGAGCTTTCCTTATATCGTGGCGAAAAATACTTACCTCTGAGCGTAACTAAATCATGAGCTACGGAAGAGACCGCGACAATCGCGGCTACGGAGGAAGAAGCAGCGGCGGATTTGGCGGAGGAAGGCCTCCAATGGGTCCAAAACCTGTAGAAGTAGGTAAAGAATACGACGTAGAAGTCACTGAACTTTCAAGACGCGGCGACGGTGTTGCCAAGGTCCAAGGTTTCGTGATCTTCGTTCAAGGCGCGAAGGTGGGACAGAAGGTCAAGATCAAAGTTGACCGGGTAGGTCCACGGTTTGCCAGCGCGACAGTAGTCGGCGCAGGCTCCGAAGCAGCCTCGTCTGAATCAGCTGATTCTGGCGCAGGTGAATCGGTGGTCGAACCGACGGCAGAGAACGACTCTGCGTAAAAGTCCTGAAAACGAAGTATCGTCACGACAGCTAGTAATTCCGAAAACCTTGGATTACTAGTCACTCTTTTTTTCCTTCAATTTTTAAGTTACAGCGTCAGCGGAGCTAAAAAAGTGTCAATAGCTTCCATTCATAAAGTGAAAAAGTCTGGTTCGATATGAGCGACGAATCAAAGGGACTTAGAAAGGCGATCAAACTGCGGAACGCGGTTGCCCTTTACGCGAGCTCTGTTCTAGGATCTGGCATACTTGTGTTGCCGGGACTCGCAGCTCAGATAGCTGGACCTGGTTCAATTCTCGCCTGGGTGCTTCTCTCCATGGCAAGCTATCCGTTCGCATTCACTTTTGCTACACTTTCTGCAAGGCGGCCAGAATCTGGAGGTGTTTATTCATTTGCCAAAGAAGCATTTGGACTACGAGTTGCTACGGTGACTGGCTGGCTCTTCGCACTTTGGGTCATTACAGGAGCTCCAGCGGTTGCTCTAATTGCTGCATCATATCTGGGATACGCCTTTCCTCTGGATCGTCTTGAGACCTTCGTCATGGCATCTGGAATCATATTAGCAGCTTTTATTGTGAACTATCGAGGCATAGTAATTAGCAACAAAGTTCAACTAGTTACAATTGGAAGCATAATCGCTCTTCTCCTCGCGGCTATAGTTTTCTCGGCCTTTTTCGTAAAGCTGCAAAACTTTTCACCTTTTCTTCCAAGTGGCCTTCTTCCCGTAGGCACAGCCGCCGCTCTGATTTTTTGGTCCTATTTGGGTTATGAAAATGTGTCAAATGTAGCAGAAGAATTTGAAAATCCGAAAAGGGACTTTCATAGGAGCATTATTCTGAGTGTAGTTTTGATAAGCGTCCTGTACGTATCTGTAGCTTTTGTTACGATTGGTACAGATGCTTACAGAGCTGGCGGGAGCATTGCACCATTTGCGGCGATTCTTTCAAATGTTGTTGGAAGATACGGGGCAGCAGGGACCGCACTCCTAGCAGTATTCATCATATTTGGAACAGTGAACGCTTACACTACTGGCATGTCAAGGGTGTTCTACGCGGTGTCAAGAGACGGGGGTTTCCCAAGAGCATTAGATCATCTCAATGAAAAGACCAAGGTTCCAGATCGCGCGCTCATCTCTCTTTTTGGTTGCACCATTCCAGTAATCGTGATTTACTATTTTTTCCGGGTCAATTTGGAAACCGCACTTCTGATTCCCTCAGGAGCTGCAATATTGATTTACGTAATCGGTTCCGCTGCTGGAGTGAAGATGCTGGGAGCAACACAAGAAGAAACTGAAATGAGCCGGATCAGGAAAAGAATGCTTCTTCCACTAGTTTCGCTTGGAATCTCGCTAATTGTCTTACCTTTTGTAGGATGGCCACTGGCTGTAAGTCTCGCGGTTTCTATTGCGGCGTTGATCTACACTCGGATTCATTTTTCTGGACAGAAATTGCAAAAAAATACCAGTGTGAAATCGAAACTTCGTTAGTACGAACTAGAATTAATCTGACTCTGAGGTATTCTCTTCAATCGCCCGCTCGCGTAGTTTCAACGATGAGATTACTTGAGAAAGCGCTGCTGTTGCCTGAGCTCTTATCTCAGAAAGCTGAGATTTTTCATCCTTCTTCGTGATAAATTCTGCTTCACTTTGCTGCATATCTTCTAGTTTCTCTTTCAGGATTGCAATCTCATTTTCGAATCCTTTGCCCAAATCTTCCGAACCAGCTTCGAGCTCCTCCAGGTTCTCGTCGATTTCTTCCTTTTTCGATTTCAAAGAGTCAACTCTCTTCTTCGCCGAATCTACCGATGAATTCTTCGAGGCGGAAAACAACCTGCTGAAAAGCGATTGTCTTTTCTTTGTCCTGTCAAGAGTCTTGGTCGCCTGTCCGAGCTCCTCCTCTGAATCCAACTGCTCCCTCTTCAAGCGGTAGATCTTCGATACTCTTTCGCGCAACCGCTCACGTTTTTCGCTTGCTTTTTTGGTCAATTCAGACATGTGAAGCTTGACAGAATCGATTTCAGTCTCGAGGTTTTTAATCTCCCAATCTATGTCGGCAGTCTCTGCTGGTTGTAGAAGGTCAGCGGTGATTTTCAGTCTGGCATCGTAGTAATCCTTGGGAAGGTTTGATGGGCCCGCCTTTTCTTCAAAATCATCCAATAATAAATTAAAACTCATCATCCAGTTATGGTAAGAGTACCCACCAGGCTCCAGGGAAAACATTTGATGGCCTAGCTTGTCCAGCGCCAGGGCGACTCGATCTTTCGACTGCTTGAAATCGATGTGCTCTTCCTCGGTAAACTTTACCTTATGCTTGTGAAATTCCTGTTTTTTCTTACGATCCTTCTTTTGAGAACTCTTCCCTGCGAAGGAGCGGCCTGAACCGCCAGCGAAGCTCAATTGCTTGCAACTGTTGAAATTAGTACTCAATTTAAGAATTCAGGACACGATTCGGACGGGAATAGACTTCCTCAAATGGGCCAAAAAATCACATTCTGTTGATTGCGTTAAGAGAAGGTCGCTCAATTACTGAAGTGATTCTTCTCAGGAATCACTTGACTGAAATATCTCAATAAAACCCACGCTATTCTTAAATAATTACAATGTCCAACCCTATCTTCAGTAAGAAATGCCCGGCAAGCAATCTGGCGTCATTTCACGGGAACTACACACCTACGCTAGCGTTTCTTTAGGGGTGTTGGTGTTGAGCTTGCCGCTTTGCGTGGCATAGGCCCCAGCCTAGTTTCAAAAAAACTACGCGCTGCTGGGGGATGTATGCATTAGAGAGTAATGAGAATCAATTGTCAAAAATTAGCGGATCGAAAGCACTGATCAAGGGACTGCAGAACGAAGGAGTGAACGTTCTGTTTGGGATGCCTGGGGGAGCGAACCTTCCTATCTACGAGGAGTTATACAATTCTGAAATCAGGCACATACTGGTAAGGCACGAGCAATTAGCCGCGCACATGGCGGACGGTTTTGCTCGCGTTGCTAGGAGGCCTGGAGTGTGTCTAGCAACTTCAGGGCCAGGAGCCACGAATCTCGTGACCGGTATCGCTACAGCTTACATGGATTCAATACCGATGGTCGCGATAACTGGGCAGGTAGCTAAGAGCTCTATAGGAACTGACGCGTTCCAGGAGTGTGATATCATCGGTGTTGCGACGCCAGTTTCGAAGTACGCATTTCAGCCCCTCGATCCCAGAGATATCCCTGAGATGGTAAAGAAAGCCTTCTACATTGCGGGCTCTGGCAGGCCGGGTCCGGTACTCATCGATATTCCAAAGGACGTTCAGACCAGTGAAGCCGAAATGGAGTTCCCCGAAGCTATCAAGATTCGCGGGTACGCGCCGGCGATGGATCCTGATCTTGCTCTAATTGAGAAAGCTGTTGAAGCGCTACTCAACGCCGAAAGGCCGATGATCCTCGCAGGTGGAGGTGTTGCCATCGCAGGAGCTTTCTCAGAACTTCAGGCGCTGGCAGAAATGCTCATGTGTCCAGTTGCGACTACTTTCAAGGGAAAGGGAGTATTCAACGAAACTCATCCTCTTGCTCTTGGCCCGATAGGCATGCACGGGCATCTTGAGGCAAACCGACTCATTCTAGAGGCTGACGTGCTTCTTGCAATCGGCACTAGATTTTCTGATCGTTCTACTGGAAAGGTTAGCGATTTTGTTCCAAAGACAACGGTCATACACATTGATATCGATCCTTCTGAAATTGACAAGAACAAGAAAGCAGATATCGGAATAATTGGTGATGTGCGAGTCTCGCTCAGAGAGATCATTGCTGTCCTGCAGCGAAAGGCACTGCAACATAAGACCGAAAAGTGGGAAAAGCGGCTCGCCGAGGTCAAAGATGTCTGCAAAAACGAGTGGAAGATCGACATGACGAAGATTTCGGCGCTTAGCGTGCTCAAGAAACTAAGGGAAGTACTTCCTGCGAACACGATAGTTACTACCGAAGTAGGGCAGTGTCAGATGTGGGCGTCACTTCACTTTGACGTGATCCAGCCAGGCACATTCTATTCTTCCACGGGACTTGGCACGATGGGATTCGGCTTCCCCGCGGCGGTCGGAGCGAAAGTAGCGGCGCCGAAAAATCCGGTCTTGGACATTGCAGGAGATGGGAGCTTCAACATGACAGAGGCGGCTCTGGCAACATCGGTACTTGACAACATCCCGGTGATCGTAGTTGTACTGAACAATACGATGCTCGGAATGGTTGCCCAGTGGCAGAGACTATTCTATCAGAGGCACTACAACGGAGTCAAGCTTTACGGCGTCCCAGATTTCGTCAAACTTGCGGAAGCTTACAGAGCACAGGGACTGAGAGCGCAGTCTATCGATGAGTTCGCCAAGGCGGTCAAGTTGGGATTAAAGAGTGAAGTTACGACCGTAATCGACGTACCAATATCGCCAGAAGAAGACGTCTTCCCGTTTGTGGTTCCTGGCACAGCCCTAAAGGACATGGTGATCGCGTGATGTCCGCGCAACCTGCGTCAGAAACGGCGCACATTCCCGTAAACACAAGTGGCGAAGAAGTGATTACGAGTGAAGAGCGACGAGCAGCCACTCAATACGTGTACGCGATAGTTGAAAATCAAAGAGGAGTCCTTCATAGAATATCTGGCATGTTTAGGGCAAAGGGCTTCAACATCACGAGTATTGCTATCGGTGGAACGCTGGCCCCCGACATTGCGAGAATGACGATCGTCCCAATGGGAGATGAACGATCGCTGAAGCTGCTGATAAAGCAACTTAACAAAATGATTGACGTAATAGAAGTGGGGTCGATGACGCACCGTGAATCTATTGTAAGAGAGTTAGCACTGGTCAAATTTGTGACACATGACAACAAAAGCAGGAACGCGATTCTTGATCTATCAAACAATCTCGGGGCAAAGACTGTCGACATTGCGAAGGATTCTCTCGTTGTCGAATACTCTGCGGCGCCCGAGAAGATAGACGCGTTTATCGCAGAGGCAAGCAAGTCCGGCGCGGTCAGCGAAATCGTTCGGACTGGTCTGGCAGCTCTAAGGAGAGGTTTACAGTAAAAATGGCATCAGAGCTAAGTGGAAGAAGAATCAGGGTGCTGGACACTACCCTGAGAGATGGGGAGCAGACTCCAGGAGTCTCGCTCACAATTGAGGAGAAGGTGGAGATTGCAATAGCGCTGGACGCTCTAGGCGTTGACGTAATAGAGGCGGGATTCCCGATAGTTTCTGACGGAGAATACGCAGCCGTAAAGGCAATCAGCAAACTAGGCCTCAAATCGACCATAGCAGCTCTTTCCCGGGTGGAAAAGCAAGACGTGGATGCGCTGATAGATTGCGACATCTCGTATGGACACCTGTTCATCGCAACTTCAGACCTGCACCTGAAGTATAAGCTCAACATTACCCGGGAGCAGGCTATCGAGAAGGCGGTTTCCGGAATAGAGTATGCGAAGGCGCATGGAATCAGGGTGGAATTCTCAGCTGAGGATTCGACAAGGACCGACAGGGAATTCTTGTCCAAAGTACTGCGGGCAGTTTCAGAACTAGGTATTGAGAGAATTGATCTTCCGGATACCGTTGGAACTAGCACTCCGGAACGCTACGCGGAAATGGTTCGCTTTGCGCGCGCTCAAGTGAAAACTCCGCTTAGCACGCACTGCCACGACGATTACGGCCTTGCGGTTGCGAACAGCCTTGCGGGTATTGTCGCTGGATGCGATCAATCACACGTCACGATCAACGGCCTCGGAGAGAGAGCAGGGAATGCTTCGCTCGAGGAGTTCGTGATGGCTGCGCATAGGCTCTACGACTACAGAACCGGGATTAATACAAAATTACTATTTTCAACTTCGAAGCTTGTCGCAAAGGCCACCGGTGTCTTTGTTCAGCCAAACAAGGCTATAGTTGGCGAGAACGCCTTCGGACACGAGTCAGGCATTCATACCCATGGTGTGCTGACCCTACCTGCGACGTACGAGCCAATGGAACCGGAACTCGTTGGCGCGACGAGGAAGATTCACGCAGGAAAGCACTCTGGCTCGCACGGGATCGCGTTTGAACTGAAGAGCTTGGGCATCGAGCCATCCAAGGAGGAGCTAAAGAAGATTCTCCAGAAGGTCAAGATAATCGGTGACAAGGGCAAAACAGTTACGGATGTGGATCTTGATCGGATTGCCAGAGATGTAATTGGACTTGAAAGAGGAAACCCATTCCTGAAGATCAAGGACCTCGCGGTGATCACTGGAATCAATACGGTTCCGACGGCCTCTGTTCGCTTGGCGATAGGTGATGAGACCATGACAGTCGCGGAAACTGGCACTGGCCCTGTTGACGCAGTGTTAAGAGCGATTCAGAAGGTCACCGACAAGTTCACGAAGGTCAAGCTGAAGGAGTACAAATTAGAAGCCATATCTGGCGGAACAAATGCGGATGCCGAAGTGCTAGTGAAAATCGAGGATGAGGACGGAAACATCAGCACAGCTTCCTCAACTGGTTCGGACATTGTCATGACCAGCGTTGACGCGATGATAAGCGGAATAAACGAAGTTATGCTCCGCAAATCAAGGTCTATCCCAAAACCCGAAATACAGACTCCATAAAGTGAAATATTGCATTGCCGCGGTCGTACAGAATCTCGTGCATCGAAGGTGATGGTATCGGCCCCGAGATCTTCGCATCGGCTAGATCGGTACTGGAGACTCTCAGCAGCTGTTGTAAGATCAGCTTTGACTTTGTTTCTACGCCAGCAGGCGATAAAGCGCTGAAGGATTTCGGGGAAGCGCTGCCGAAGACCAGCTTTAACGCGATCAAGGAGTCGGACCTTTGTCTCAAAGCACCTGTTGGAGAGACAGCGAAGGACACTATCGTATTCCTGAGGCAGGAGCTGGATCTCTATGCAAACATTAGACCTGCAAAGAATTACTCTTTCATCGAGAGCAAATTTTCTGATGTCGACATGATGATAGTTAGGGAGAATACTGAGGATCTCTACGTTGGTCGAGAATTTATCGAAAATGATGGAAAGAAGGCGACGGCGTTCAAGATCGTGACAGAGAAGGCGAGCAAGAGAATCGCAAAAGTCGCGTTCGAAATGGCGCTCCAGCGCGAGGCTTCCAGATCTGCGAAAGAAAGATCCGCCAGAGAGGCAAGTGTGGTTTGTGTCCACAAATCAAACGTGCTGCCAATAACTGACGGACTGTTCCTCAAATCATGCACTGAAGTTTCAAAAGAATATCCGAATGTGAAGTATTCGCAGATGTACGTCGACACGGCCGCGATGAACCTGATCAGAAATCCAGAGTCGTTTGATGTTCTCGTAACCTCTAACATGTACGGTGATATACTGTCCGACGAAGCTTCGCAGGTGGTTGGAGGATTGGGCATCGCTTCATCGGCAAACCTGAGCGATGATTTCGCGTTGTTCGAACCAGTCCACGGATGCGCTCCAGACATTGCGGGTAAGGGAATTGCGAACCCTCTCTCAATGATGTTTACTGTAAAGACCATGCTAGAGTGGCTAGGGTCGAAAAAGGAGGATGCGAGCTGCGTAGAAGCTTCAAAGCTCCTTGAATCTGCGGTTTCTGCCGTCACAAGCTCGAACATCAAGACGCCTGACATAGGAGGCAAGGCGAGGACAGATGCGGTAACGCGGTCAATATCCGAGGAGATACGAAGACAGAAAAGCGGTGCCGATCAGGATACTGGAATGATCAGAGAAAACGTACTACTAAAATGGTAAATTTGTGGTGAAAAAAATAGAATGAGTTTAGGGCAAAGCAGCGTAGCAACAGCAATCTACGACAAAGACGTAACTTCGACACAGGTAAAGAAAAAGGAGACAATAGCGGTACTTGGATACGGAATCCAAGGAAGGGCTCAGTCAGGAAACCTCAGCGACTCTGGTTTCAAGGTCGTCGTCGGACTGAGAAAGAATGGCAAATCTTGGGACCTCGCAAAGGCTGACGGGCACAAGGTCATGGAAGTGGCTGAAGCCGCGAAAATAGCTGATATCATTCACGTGTTGGTTCCAGATATGGTTCAGGGCGATATCTACAAGGAAATCGAACCCTACGTAACGAAAGGTAAAGCTCTCAGTTTTTCGCACGGCGCATCAATTCACTGGGGTTGGATCAAGCCGCCTCAAGACGTTGACGTTTTCATGGTTGCTCCAAAGGCACCTGGACAAAGAGTTCGTGAGGTCTATCTTCAGGGATTTGGAACGCCATCGATCATTGCAGTGCACCAGGATGCAACCGGCCGCGCCTGGGATCGGACGCTAGAGTTAGCGAAAGGAATAGGCAGTACTAGGGCAGGAGTAATCAAAACTACGTTCAAGGAAGAAACGGAGAGCGATTGGTTTGGAGAACAAGTTGATCTCTGTGGCGGCGCGGACCGAATGATCAGGACTGCGTTTGAAGTTCTTGTAGAGAACGGCTACCAGCCTGAAATCGCGTATTTCGAGTGCCTGCACGAGCTGAAGCTAATTGTGGATCTTATCCAGCGATATGGCATAGCGGGGATGTACCATGGAGTCAGCGAGACCGCAAGGTTCGGCGGGCTGACTGTTGGCGGGAACGTGATCAACCAAGAGACAAAGCAACGGATGCGGGAGGCGCTTCAAGACATTCAATCAGGTGCGTTCGCTGAAAGGTGGGTTAGTGCCTACAGAAATGAAAAAGCGCGATCCTTTGACAAATACATGGACGAGCTCGATGCACATCCAATAGAAGAGGTGGGAAGGAGGCTCAGACAGATGATGTGGCCTGGAGATACAAAATCTGGCAAAGTCGTGAGCTGGTCAAAGCTCAGCAAGAAGAGTGCGCCCGCTAGAAAGAAGGCAAAGCCAAAGAAAAAATCTTCAAAGAAAAAGCGTTGAGAGGTAGTCAGAAAGTGTCGGGCGGACAGACTGTCGTAGAAAAAATAGTGTCTCGTGCAACTAAGAAGAAGGTTAGAGCGGGAGACCTAGTGAAAGTACTGCCGATAGACAAACTTTACTTTAACGAAGTCATTGCCCCGCCTGCGATCCTCAACTACCGAGAGGATTTTGGACCAATTTTCCGAGAAGTGACTTCTGGTTCGCAAAAGGAACTAGTAGTTCACAACCAGGGAGTCAAAGCAAAGATGAAGGTATTTGATCCAAAAAGAGTGTGTTTCATCCCTGACCATACTGTTCCTTCATGCTCAGTAAAGGTCGCAGAGGGAGTGAACCTCATGAAGGGTTTCGCTGCCGAGCAGGGGATCAAGATGTACAAAGAGGGCGACGGAATCGAACACACCGTTGTCACTGAAGAGGGGTTCGTGAGACCCGGAGAGATTGTCGTGGCAACAGATAGCCACACGGACACCGTGGGCGCAATCGGCGCGCTTGGTTTTGGCATAGGCACGACCGAGGCAGAGTATGCCCTCGCGCTGGGCGAAATCTACGATTTTTTTGTTCCGGAGGCGTACAAATTTGAAATTTCAGGAGATTTTCAGCTTGGCGTTTCTGCGAAGGACCTGATTCTGCACATACTTGGAACGCTGAAGGAAGGTGGATGTTCAAAGCGGGTCGCAGAGTACACTGGAGAAACTATTCGTAAGATGGGTATGGATGGCCGTTTTACGATGTGCAACATGTCGGTCGAGATGAGCGCCCGGACTGCAATTGTAAATCCGGATCAGATAACTCTTGATTTCATGCAGGACATCATTCATAGACATCCCGAGCTTGCGACTGAGCTCAACGATAGCATGAAGAGCGTGAAGCTTATGCAAAGCGATCCCGACGCCGAGTTCTCCACGAAGATGTCACTGGACGCCTCGAAAATCGTTCCGCAGGTCGCGCTTCCACACTCTCCGGCTAACGCGAAACCCGCGAGCGAAGTCAATGACGAGATCAATTCGGTGTTCATCGGTTCTTGCACCAACGCGCGTCCCACAGACCTAATGGAAGCTGCGCGCGTCATAAAAGGAAGGAAGGTTCACCCCAGCGTCAACCTGCTTGTGATTCCTGCTTCCAGGCTGACTTACAACTGGGCAATGTCCGAGGGAGTCCTCAAGATATTCGCCGATGCTGGAGCAAACATCGAATCATCAAACTGTGGGCCCTGCTTTGGAAAACACATGGGCGTACTATCACCCGGTGACAGGTGTCTTAGCACTTCGAACCGAAACTACAAGGGAAGGATGGGTTCACCAGAGGCGCTCATCTATCTCTCGTCGCCTGCAACCGCGGCAGCAAGCGCTATCGAGGGAAAGATCGCTGATCCAAGGAAGTATTACACATGAATTCAAAAATTACCGGCACCGTGACTGTAAAGCTCGGCGACGATATCAACACTGACTATATCATTCCGGCTTATCTCCTTCAGGAAGCGTGGGACAAGCGTTTTTTCGCTGACTATGCGTTCGAAAGGTACTATCCTGATTTCCCGAAGATATGCCGAGCAAATCCGAAAAAGGACAACATCGTGGTTGCGGGGATCAACTTTGGTTGCGGCTCCAGCAGAGAGCAGGCGGTCTACGCCATACAGTACAACGACGTGAAAGCGGTCATTGCGGAATCTTATCCTGACATATTCTTTCGAAACTCGATAAACAACTCGTTCTGCGTCGTGAAGGTTGCCAGCACAAAGAAGTTTCAGGTTGGTGATCTGGTGGAGATTGATCTTGAAAAACTGTTGGTCAGGCGAAACGGCTCTGATGAAGAGAAGATCCTGATGAACGTTGAAGAGCGGGATCTCTTGATCTCGGGCGGACGTTTAGGTCAAATTAAAGAAAGGCTAAGACAGAGGTTGCTCACAACTACTTGAGTTCTGCCTCAAAGAATCTCCCTTCGAATAAGAAAGTAATTGCCGCGATTCAAGGAGAGCTTGGTGCGTACAGTCAGCAGGCTGTATATTCGTTCTTCGGGCGCGAGATGGTAAAGAGAGTTCTGCCGCTCCCGACGTTGCAGCGAGTATTCTTGGTACTTTGCCAGAAAAGTGGCGCTCCTGATTTTGCGGTCGTTCCGATTGAAAACAGTCTGGCTGGTAGCGTCGGAGAAACCATAGATCTCTTGATCAGCAAGAACGTGCGGATAGTTGGGGAGACCAGTATTCCAATTCAACACTGCGTCATAATTCACCGGGACACTTCACTCAGTAAGATCAAGAAAGTCATGTCACATCCCCAGGCGCTCGCACAGTGCAGGGAATACCTGGATGGCAAGCACTGGGAGCAACTATCAGTTTACGATACCGCGGGCTCCGTCAAGATGATCAAGGAGCAGAAGCTCAAGGACACCGCTGGAATAGCCAGCGAACTTGCTTCAGAAATCTACGGGATGAAGATTGTGAAAAATGGTATTGAAGATGATCCAACAAACACGACGAGGTTTGTCGTAATCCAAGACGCCAGGAAGAACTCCGTTCCCACAGAACCGTCGGGCGATGACAAGACGTCTGCAATCTTTGCGACAAAGCATGAGCCGGGTTGCCTCGTCAGGGCGTTGAGCGTATTGTCGTTGAACGGGATAAACCTGAACAGAATAGAGTCGAGACCGTTCAGAGGCAGGCCATGGGAATATTATTTTTATGTTGATTTTTCAGGACACATTAAAGAGGAAAAGATCAGGAAGGCAGTTGAAGAACTGAGGGAAGAGGTTGAGGAACTGAAGATCCTTGGGTCTTACAAACGCAGAGTGTAAGTTGGTTTCGATTTGAGTCAGAAAAAGCGCGAACGCAAGACGTATGTGATGAAATTTGGAGGATCGTCACTTGCCGGA